>JANNMK010000143.1:0-25828 GCA_031397785.1 Sphingomonas sp.
GGCGCACCCAGTCGGTGTGATAATGGGTGGCTAGCCCGACCGGGCGATAAACAGCACCCGACAGCGCATCGATGGCAACGCCGCGCGCCCGCGACCACGCACCGTCGCTGTAGCGGCGGGCCAGCGCGCCATCGCAAGTGAAGGTGAACTGGCAACCTGTTCGCCGCTCACTACCCTGAAACACCACGCCACAGATGCTTTTGGGATAGGCGGGATGGCGGGCGCGATTGATGATTACCTGCGCCACCGCGCGCTGCCCCTCACCATCGTCGCCCGCTTCGTAAAGCACCGCGGCGGCCAGGCAGTCGGTCGCCCGCGCACTGGCTGCGCTGTCGCCGATGAAGCGGAATGGCGCTGCACCAGTAATGATGCCGGTGACGAAGGGTTGGGTTGCATTGGCGGTACGAGCGTCTGCTGGGGCGAGCGCCATCAGCTCGACCGGTTCGACCGATGGTGGAACGAATCCGGGTGGTAATGGACCGGGCCGGTTTACAATAGACGGCCCGAAACTTCTGCCGCCGATCACCAGCGCAAGCACCGTCAGCACTACGGCGAGCGTCGTGAAGATGGCAATCATCGTGCGACGGCGCGCGGGGCGCATGGCTTGCTCCCCTCAGAGTTCGGGCAGAAAGTCTGGCACCGAAAGATAGCGTTCGCCGGTGTCATAATTGAAGCCGAGGATCCGGCTGCCGTTCGGCAATTCAGGCAATTTCTGGGCGATAGCAGCGAGCGTTGCGCCGGATGAAATGCCGACCAACATGCCTTCTTCGCGCGCGGCACGCCGGGCCATGTCCTTGGCATCGGCAGGATCAACCTGGATCACGCCATCGAGCAGATCGGTGTGGAGATTGGCAGGGACAAACCCTGCGCCGATGCCCTGAATAGCATGCGGGCCAGGTGCACCGCCGGAAATCACAGGCGAAAGGGTGGGTTCGACCGCAAAGATCTTGAGGTCAGGCCAATGGGGTTTGAGGAATTGCGCAACTCCGGTGATATGTCCGCCAGTGCCAACCCCGGTAATGATTGCATCGATCGGTGTGTCGGCAAAATCGGCGAGAATTTCAGGGCCGGTGGTGCGGACGTGCACGTCGATATTCGCAGGGTTCTCGAACTGCTGCGGCATCCAGCTATTGGGCGTACCGGCCACCAGTTCGATCGCCCGCTCGATCGCGCCCTTCATGCCCTTCTCGCGCGGCGTAAGGTCGAAGGTGGCGCCGTAGGACAACATCAGCCGGCGCCGTTCGAGCGACATCGATTCGGGCATGACCAGGATAAGACGATAGCCCTTGACCGCTGCGACCATGGCCAGGCCGATGCCGGTATTGCCGCTGGTCGGTTCTATGATCGTCCCGCCGGGTCGCAAATGACCATCGCGCTCTGCGGCTTCGATCATGGCCAGACCAATACGGTCCTTGATCGAACCGCCCGGGTTTGCCCGTTCTGACTTGATCCATACTTCTGCGTCCTGGAACAGGCGCTGCATGCGGATGTGCGGCGTATTGCCGATGGTATCGATGACGGATGCGGCTTTCATACGGCCTGCTCCTTTGGCTGGGGAATGGTTTCAGTGTCGGGCGGGTGGAAGCTTTTGGCAAGTCCGAGTTCGGGGAATAGCCGGGCCCAAGCCAGGGTGATGACGATCGCGCCGACGCCGCCCGCCACGACGGCGACAACCGGGCCGACCAACGCGGCCAAAAAGCCGCTTTCGGCATCGCCGAGTTCGTTCGACGCAGAAATCGTGAGTTGGGAGACCGATGAAACGCGGCCGCGCATCGCATCGGGTGTATTCAGCTGGATCAGCGACTGACGGACGTAGACCGAAACCATATCAGCACAGCCCGCCACGAACAGCGCGGAGAGGCTGACGAGAAAGATGGTCGACAGCCCGAAAACAATAGTGGCCACGCCGAACACCATGACCGCGCCCAGCATGCGATTGCCGACATTGCGGGTCATCGGGCGAACCGAAAACAGAATTGCCATTGCTGTTGCACCGACCGCTGGAGCAGCAGCGAGAATACCGAGGCCCGTCGGCCCCACATGCAGGATATCGCGTGCATAGACGGGCAATAGCGCAGTCGATCCGGCGAGCAGCACCGCAAACAGATCGAGTGTGATCGTCGAGAGCACCATGCGGTTCTGCCGGACATAGGCGAGTCCGTCGATCATCTGGCGAATGGGGTGAATGTCTCGCGCCATTGTCGGCTGCGGGACGTTGCCGATCACCCAGAAGCAAACTTGCGATACACCGAACAAAATAGCCGACCCGATGCAGGCGGTCACAGGATCAATGGCGAGCAGCAGTCCGCCAATGCCCGGTCCCGCAATCGACCCCGCTTGCCAGGCGATCGAGCTGATCGCGATGGCGGTAGGAAGCACGGCGCGCGGCACCAGATTGGGTGCAAGAGCGCTCATTGCCGGACCTGAAAAGGCACGGGCTACACCCATCAACGCAGCACAGACGAAAAGGATGGGCAGCGATAGCCCGCCGCCGGCGGTCACAGTGGCAAGTATGGCAGCGACACTGAATTGCAGTGCAATTGTCGACCGGGCAATGGTGCGCCGGTTGAAACGGTCGGCGATCCAGCCGCTGACGGGCGTTAATACAAACAGCGGCAGAAATTGCGCCAGGCCGACGAGACCCAGCATGAACGCGCTCTCCTTTACCGTCATGGTTTCGCGCGCGCTATTATAGACTTGCCATCCGATGATGAGCACGAGGCTGGTGATACCCAGCGTCAGGCTGAGCCGGGCTACCCAATAGGCGCGAAAAGCGGGGATCCGCAGCGGATGAGGCGTTGCCTGCTCGGCATTTCCGGTCATGCCTGCTCCTGCCCGCGCGATGGATCGGCAGCGTCGATTGCAGTGAACAACCGGGCAAGCACTGCACGGTCAGTCAGCGGGATTTCCGGTCGCCAGATTTCGAACAACAATATGGTGCGGTCCTGCGATCCGCGATTCCAGGCTTCATGTTCGAAACTGTCGTCGAAAATCAGCATCTCGCCAAAGCGCCATTCACGAGTTTCCGCCCCGACGCGCAATCCGCAGTTTTCCGGGGCGACAAGCGGCAAGTGACAAATCAGCCGGGTATTGAGAAGCCCGTGATGCGGGGCGATGTGGGTGCCGGGGCGCAGCCGTGAGTAAAGCGCCATTGGCGAACGTGCAGCGATATATGGCTGTGGCGCGCGGCCAAGGGCACCGATGGTCGCGGGACATTTGTCGGCAAGCGCGGTTTGCTCGCCCTCTTGCCAAAGATAGGCCGCACCCCAGCTCGGGTCCTCGAGCAAATTGCTGCTGGATGCCGGGCGGGTTTCGCTGCGCTGGACATAGGGCGCGAAGGGCTGTTCGGCGGCGATCACCTCCAGATACTCGTCGCGCAACTGCTCCGCCTGCGCTTCGATGGCCGCAACCCAATCGAATTCGTCACGTTCATAAAAGGCGCGCTGGGGCAGGCCTGGGTAGTAGAACATTGTCGGCTGCTGGAGATAAAGGTCTGACTGCCCGTGCAACAGGTCGATCGCGTGGCGCAGCGCCGGGCTGCCGGTGCTTTGCAAATCCGTATCGGCAAGGGCCGCCGTCAGATGCGCGGTAAATCTGGCTTGCGCTTCGGCGCAAAAGCGTGCCGCACGATCGAGCAGCGGATGGAGGCCAGGCATCGGCGGAGCGATACGCGCCTGATTGAGCGCCGTGGTGAACCAGCTTGCAGCAGCGCGGTCGTCTTCGTCGCGGGCAAAGCTCTCCCCCATCGCCAGCAGCGCAGCGATATCACGGCTGTTGGTTGCGAGTATCCGGCCGAGAGCGGTGCGTTCCCTCGCTCGATCGCCGGCTTGCGATGCACTGCGGGCGGCTTGCCAATGCACTTGCAGAGGTGTCGGGGTAGGAGCGGAAGCCATGTGCGGCGGTTAGCGCCGAACGGGCCAAGGCGACAAGCATTGATCGCTATCGACGGCCATCGACGGCGAAAAGAAGACTGTCAGGCGAGTTTGACGAACGTGTCGAGCAACCGTTTTTCGCCTGCACTCTCGAATTCGACGATCAGCTTGTTGCCTTCGATATCCATGATCGCGCCATAGCCGAATTTGTCGTGAAACACGCGCGCGCCGATAGCGAGGTCGCTGCGGCCCTTGTTGCCCAGGCTGATGGCGCTTGCCCGGGCTTCAACGACGCGCGGCGCGCTGGTATCGTAGCCGGTGGCGACCGCGCGTTGCCAGCCGGGTCCGCGCCCGGTTCCGCGCCCGACGTCGGCAAACGGATCGGCACCGGTGGTCCAATTGGCACGCCATAAGGACTCGCCTCCGGCCATGGTCGTTTCCGCGTCGATATGTTCTGACGGCAGCTCGGCGATGAAGCGCGACGGGATGGCGCTGGACCATTGGCCATAAACGCGTCTGTTGGCGGCGTGCGTGATAGTGCAGCTTTCGCGTGCACGGGTGATGGCAACATAGGCGAGACGGCGTTCTTCTTCCAGCGCCTTGGCCCCGCCTTCATCGAGCGCGCGCTGCGATGGGAACAGTCCGTCCTCCCACCCTGCGAGAAAGATATGTGCGAACTCCAGACCTTTGGCGGCATGGACGGTCATGATCGTCACCTTCGGGTCGTCGCTTGCTGCCTCATTGTCCATCACCAAGCTGACGTGATCGAGAAATTCAGCGAGGCTGTCATAGTCGTCCATCGCGCGGACAAGCTCGGCCAGATTATCTAGCCGCCCTGCGGACTCGGCGCTTTTGTCGGCTTGCAGCATCGCGGTGTAGCCGGATTCCTCGAGGATCAGCTGGGCCAGATTGCTGTGCCGCAGCGTGCTCGCGGCATCACGCCAGCGGGCGATGGCGGCGGCGAAATTGCCCAGTGCGCGGCGCGCCTGCGGGGTGCCTTCATCACTGTCGACGATCATCGCAGCGGCGCCGAGCAGCGGCACGTTCGCATCGCGCGACAGGCGGAACAAGTTGGCGATCGCCTTGTCGCCAAGGCCGCGCTTGGGCTGGTTGACGATGCGTTCGAAGGCGAGATCGTCGGCCGGCTGATTGACCAGCCGCAGATAGGCGATGGCATCGCGGATTTCGGCGCGTTCGTAGAAGCGGAACCCGCCGATCACCTTATAGGGGAGGCCGATCTGAATGAAGCGTTCCTCGAATTCGCGGGTCTGGAAACCGGCACGAACAAGGATTGCGGCAGCTTCAGGCGAGACGCCCCGACGTTGTAGCACTTCGATTTCTTCACCGGTGCGGCGCGCTTCCTCAGGGCCATCCCATACGCCGATCACGCGCACCTTGTCGCCATCATCCACTTCGGTCCACAAGGTCTTGCCCAATCGCTCACCATTATAGGCGATCAGCCCGGATGCCGCGCCCAGTATATGCGGCGTCGAGCGGTAATTTTGCTCCAGGCGAACCACCTTTGCGCCGGGAAAATCACGCTCGAAACGCAGGATGTTGGCGACTTCAGCGCCCCGCCACGAGTAGATCGACTGGTCATCGTCACCGACCACAGCGATATTCTTGCGGGTTTGCGCCAGCAGGCGCAGCCAAAGATATTGGGCTGCGTTCGTATCCTGATATTCATCGACCAATATATAGCGGAACCGTTCCTGATAATCGGCGAGAACTTCATGATGCTTGCGAAATATGACCAGCATATGCAGCAAAAGATCGCCGAAATCGCAAGCGTTGAGCGTGCGCAGCCGCTCCTGATACAGTCGATAAAGGTGTGTGCCCTTGCCATGCGCGAAACCATAATCATCGCCGGGCTGCAGATCGTCGGGGGTGTGGCCGCGGTTCTTCCAGCGATCAAGCAGACCGGAAAATTGCCGTGCCGGCCAGCGTTTGTCATCGATGTTTTCCGCGCTCAATATCTGTTTGATGACGCGCAACTGATCATCGACATCGAGGATGGTGAAATTGCTCTGCAGGCCCACAAGCTCGGCGTGCCGCCGCAGCATCTTTGCCGCAATGGCGTGGAACGTGCCTAGCCACGCCATGCCCTCGCTCGCCGGGCCGATCAGCCGGGCGATGCGTTCGCGCATTTCCCGTGCTGCCTTGTTCGTAAAGGTTACCGCGAGAATCTGAGATGGCCACGCCAGACGGGTTGCGACGATATGCGCGAGCCGTGCGGTCAGTGCCGAGGTTTTGCCGGTGCCTGCCCCAGCCAGCACCAGCACCGGCCCCTCGGTCGTCAGCACCGCATCGCGTTGGGCCGGGTTCAGTCCGGCGAGAAAGGGGGAATGGATAAGGGACGGGGCCGAGCTGTTCACCCGCGAACGGGTAGGGAACATTAGTCGCAAGGGCAAGAAGAGTTCCCGGTCAAAGGCGTTTCAGCGGACCTGTCTTTCGAACTCCCCATCGCCGGGGCAGGACTAGCTGCGCATCGCCTCTTCGACTTCGTGCAGCCTGTCTTTGCCGAACCACAGGCTGGTCTCCACAAGGAAACTGGGAATGCCAAATGCCCCATTCGCAAAAGCTGCTTGGGTATTGGCGACGAGTTGCGCCTTGACTGCGGGATCGGCGGCACCGGCCAGCAGAGCGTCGGCGGGAAGGCCCGCCTCGCCAAGCGTGGTTGCTAGCTTCTCCGGATCGTCCAGCTTGCGCGGATCTTCCCACATGTAGTGGAACATGGCCTCGACATAGGCTGGCAGAATGTCCTGCGCCTGTGCCGCGACTGCGCCGCGCATCAGCATCAGAGTGTTGACCGGGAAATGCGGGTTCATTGTGAAAGCGGTCAGACCGTGCCGATCGATGAAACGCTGCATCTCCATTCGTTCATAGGCCAGCTTGGCGGGAATACCGGCGAAGGCGATCATCGGTGCCTGGTTGCCGGTCAGTTTGAACAATCCGCCAAGCAGCACCGGCACATAGCGAAAACGGGCACCGGTGCGTGCCTCGATTGCCGGGATGACGCGATGCGCAAGATAAGCATTCGGACTGGCGAAATCGAAATAGAATGTGGCATCGGTCATCGTCGGTTCCCCCTCACCAAGTCTCGCCATATGGGCGCAGGTCGAGTTCGTGCGTCCAGGCGTCGCGCGGCTGGCAATGAAGCATCCAGTATGTTTGCGCTATTGATGCCGGGTCCATCAAACGATCGGGCGGCAAGTCGAGTGGCGAGCCCAGCCGTTCGCGCACCCATGCGGTATCGACGCCTGCGTCGATGATGAGATGGGCGACATGGATATTCTGCGGCCCGAGTTCGCGTGCCATCGCCTGAGCGGTCGCGCGTAACCCGGCCTTTGCCGATGCGAAGGCGGCATAGCTGCTATTGCCGCGCATCGATGCAGTTGCCCCTGTGAAAAAGATTGAGCCCCGCCCGTGGACGAGCATGCGCCGCGCCGCTTCCCGCCCGGTCAGGAAGCCGCCGTAGCAGGCCATTTCCCACACCTTGCGAAACACGCGCTCAGTGGTGTCGAGCAGCGGAAACTGGACATTGGCCCCGACATTGAAGATGCACAACTCGAGCGGAGCATCGCCATCGGCCGCGTCGAGAAATGCCGCAACAGCGAATTCGTCGCGTGCATCGAGGCTGTGCCCTGTGAAGCGACCGCCTGCCAAGGCAATGTCCTCAGCAAGCGGCCCCAGCTTGTCGCCCTGACGGCGACCGCCATGAACGGAAAAGCCCTCCGCGGCAAAGCGGCGGGCGATGGCCGCTCCGATAAAGTCTCCTGCGCCGACGATGGCTACACTGGCGTTGCGATGATGCATGAAGACCCCCGGCAAAAGTGTGGCCGCACCATGCAGCGAAGCGCTGTTGCAGGGAAGCGGGATCAGCGTTCGGTAAGTCGCGGCATAAGTTCGACAAAATTGCACGGCTTGTGGCGGATATCGAGCTGGAAGCGCAGGATATCGTCCCAGCCATCCTTTACCGCGCCGGGCGATCCAGGGAGAGCGAAAATATAGGTGCCGTGGCTGACCACAGCGCAGGCCCGCGACTGAATCGTCGATGTGCCGATCTTTGCGTAGCTCAGCCAACGGAACAATTCACCGAAACCAGGGATATCTTTTCCATCGAGGAGATGCAGCGCTTCCGGCGTGACATCGCGCCCGGTAACCCCAGTGCCGCCGGTAGTGACGATGCAATCGACGTCGTCGCGCAGTGCCCAGCCATGCAGTCGGCTGACGATTTCGTCGCTGTTGTCCCGACAGATGGCCCGGTCGGCGAGGATATGGCCATCGCCGGTCAGCCGATCGACCAATGTGTCGCCCGAAACATCGTCAGCCGACGAGCGCGAATCCGAGACTGTCAGAACGGCGATCCTGACCGGAACGAATGTCAGGCGATCGTCAATTGGCACCGCGATCGCCGGATCGGGCGACGACCGCGCGCGGTGCATCGGGGACGCGCGGCCATTTGCCCTGGGCGAGCATCGATCGGCTGTCGGAAGGGGTACCGAGCTGCAGTTCATAAACCCAAAGGTTACGCAGCACGGTGCCGACATAGGCGCGTGTTTCCCAATAAGGGATGGATTCGATGAACAGCAGCGGATCGCCATTGTCACGGATTTCGGTGTTCCAGCGTGCTAATGGTGTGGACCCGGCGTTGTAGGCCGCAATGACCTTGGGCAGCAGCCCGCCGGTTACCCCGCCGTCGCGCAGATATTCGATATAGGATTGGCCGAGCGCCATGTTGACCGCCGGATTGGTGAGGTCACCGCCCAATGCGCGCAGCCCCATGTCTCCGGCCGTCCCGGGGCGCAATTGCATCAGCCCTACCGCACCGGCCGGACTGACTACCGCAGTACGAAACTGCGATTCCTGCAGCGTGTGCGCGAACACCAGGGCAGGATTGATGCGCCAGCCATCCGATGGCGACCAATTTGGTACCGGGAAGCGGGCATCGGCAGGGGGGCGAACACCGCGCGGAGCGTTGTGCGCAAGGAAAAGCTGGGTTTCCGGCATGCCGATCGATCCGGCCAGCGTCAGCAGCGCCTGATGATCGTCGGCAAGGCCGATGCGTGCCTGGTGACGCAAGGCTTCGTCGGCAAGTTGGCGTTCGCCCGCAGCCGCGAGTGCCATGGCGGCGCGGACATTCGGCAATGCCGACAGACGCGCCGAGCCTGGGGCTGCCGATGTCGCAGGTCGTGCTGCAATCCCTAAGGATTCGGCGGCGAGCAGGCCGTAAAATGTCTCATCGAGACGAGCCGCGCGTCGCAGCGCTGGTTGAGCTTCGTTTGCAGCGCCGCACGCTGTGGCGGCGCGCGCAAACCAGAAATGTCCGGCGGCCTCGACCTCCGGTTCGCTGCTGCGGCCGGCGACATTGCGGAATGCGGCCATAGCGGCGCGGCAATCATTCTGACGCCAGCTGGCTAGCCCCTGTGTCCAGTCAGCATGGGCGACCCATTCTCCGCTGCCAGTTTGGGCAAGCGCGGCGACGCGGCGCGCGTTGCTATCGTCATTTTCAATATAGTAGGACCAGGCAACGCGATGCCGCCATTCGGTGAGAGCGTCGGGCGACAGATTGCCTTCGACGCCGGTCAATATCATTTCCGCGCCCGCGGGATCGTCTTCGGTGATGCGCTGCTGGATCGCCGAGCGGACCACGCCTGCCGCGGTATCGGTGACTGAGCGGGGGTTGCCACGGCGCGGCGATGAGCCAGCCCAGCTAAGACGTTGCTCGCCGGGGAGAGCGGGCAAGTCCGTCACCCCGCGAGAATGGGCCAAACGAGATAATTGCGCGGCCTGCGGCAATTGTGGCGCGGCACTGATCAAGCTACGCAAAGCATCGCCTTCGACACGCGGGCTACCGGGAGCAAGATAAAGCTCTGCACGAGCGAATGCGGCAAGCATGCTATCGTCCATTGCGTCGATGGCAATACGCGCAGCGTCCCAACGGTGCGCGCGAATGGCCTCCATCGCCCCGGCCAGTGTCGCCGGTGTCTGGGCAAACGGCAGCACCACGGTTGGTGCAGGCACGGTAGTAAGGGCATTGCCTTCGCGCGGCGCATCCTGGGCCAGTGCAGGAGCAGCGAGGGACAACATGAGCAGAGCAAAAGCAGTGGATGGTCGCGATATGGGGCGGCGATCAAGCATGGTTCAGCCGGGCTCCTTGAGATGTTTCAGCACTTCCCATGCCTGGCGCTTGAGCAGAGGGCGCTCGAGCAACAGGCGTGGATGGTGCATGGCAACACTCACCACTGTGGCGCCATCTTGGTTAACAACCGGTTGAGATTTTGCATCGATTAACTGGCTAGCCTGCTGGCCGAGCAGCACCAGACATCGCGGCCGGACAAGCGCGATGTGGTGGCGGGCGAGCGCGACTAGCTGATCCGCTTCGGCACCATCTAGACGACCCGCGACAGGCCGGGTGAGCGCGATGCTGGCAAGTCGGACATCGCCCCGATTGCGACCGATGGCGGCGAGCATTGCATCAAGCAACCGACCCGTTGCGCCGGAAAACAATGTGCCGGTGGCTAGGTCGTCGGCGTCCGGGACATCGGCGAGCAACATGATCGGAGGATTGGCTGGGCCAGTGGGCAGACAGCGCGCCGACCAGTCGTGACCCGGCAAGTCGGTTGCGGTGCCGAGCCAGCGATCGAATGCCCCAAGATCGGCAGGCAGCGACAGCAAAGAAGCGATAGTAGCGACGTGCGGCACAACCAGTGCCTGGTCTGCGCATTGCTCTGTCGCCGGCCGATCGTGGCGGCGAAAGGCGGCGGGCTTTGCAAACCAGTCATGCGGAGCATCGCCCACGCCATCGAGCAAACCCGCATCACGCCACCAGCCAAGATAGCTTTCGACCGCCAAAGATTGTGCCCCATTCATCGCGACATACGCAAACAGCCGGTTGACCTTTGGGTCAATTGGCGGGCATCGCCTTATCCGACAGAATGAGGTCAGCGCGCGGCGACAGGAAGCGCGTGCGTAAGCAAGAGGACTGCGGTCATGAGTGAACGGGAATCCATGCCCTATGATGTCGTCATCGTCGGCGCCGGCCCTGCGGGCCTGGCCGCCGCTATACGACTGAAACAGATTGCGGGCGAAACCGGAACCGACATATCGGTGTGCGTGCTTGAAAAAGGGTCCGAGGTTGGCGCGCACATTCTATCGGGCGCGGTGATCGACCCGAAGGCGATTGACGAACTGCTGCCCGAGTGGCGCACAATGGGCTGTCCGCTCGCGGAGACCCCGGTAACCGACAATCAGCACTGGTTCCTGACCAAGACCGGCAAGATCGACATACCCCATCTGCTCACTCCGCCATTTCTCAACAACAAGGGCACCTACACGTGCAGCCTGGCCAGCCTGTGCCGCTGGCTGGGTGAGCAGGCCGAGGCGCTGGGGGTCGAAATTTTCCCGGGTTTTGCGGCCGCCGAGCTATTGTTCGACGAGGCGGGCGCGGTGAAGGGCGTTGCGACAGGCGATCTCGGCATATTGCGCGATGGCAGCCATGGCCCTGATTATCAGCCGGGATTGGAGCTGCATGCGCGGTACACATTTTTTGCAGAAGGCGCGCGCGGTCATCTCACCAAGCTGCTGAAGGGACGCTTTGCATTGGACGCCGATGTCGAGCCACAAGTCTATGGGCTCGGTATCAAGGAGTTGTGGGATATTCCGGCCGCACAGCATCATCAGGGCAGGGTGATCCACACTCAAGGCTGGCCGATCGATGACGATGACGGATTTGGTGGCGGTTTCGTCTACCACCAGGCCAATAATCAGGTTTCGATCGGTTACGTCACGTGGCTGGGCTATTCGAACCCGCATCTGTCGCCATTTCACGAAATGCAGCAATGGAAAACGCATCCGGCGATTGCGCAAGTTCTCAAGGGCGGCAAACGCGTATCTTACGGCGCGCGGGCGATTTGCGACGGCGGCTGGCAATCGGTACCGAAATTGGTGTTTCCTGGCGGCGCGCTGATTGGTTGCACTGCCGGTTTCCTCAACGTACCGCGAATTAAGGGCAGCCATACCGCCATGAAATCGGGCATGATGGCAGCGGAAGCTGCCGCTGCCGCCATCGCTGCAGACCGGTCATCCGACGAACTCACGGCCTATACCACGGCCTATGAGGCGAGCTGGGTCTACAAGGAATTGCGGATGGTGCGTAATTTCGAACCGACCATTTCCAAGTTCGGCGGCATGATCGGTACTATCATTGCCGGCATCATGCTTTGGATCGAATATCTGGGCATTCGCTTGCCCTTCACGATGAAGCACAAACCGGATAGCCAGTCGCTCTATCGTGCCGATGTCGCCCGCAAGATCGTCTATCCCAAGCCGGATGGGGTCATCAGTTTCGATCGGTTGTCGTCGGTATTTCTGTCCAATACCAATCATGAGGAGAATCAGCCGGTTCATCTTCAGGTCAAGGACATCGACCTGCAACGGACCAGCGAACTGGGCGAATATGGCGGGCCTTCCAACCTCTATTGCCCAGCCGGTGTCTATGAATGGGTCGGCGTCGCCGAGGGCGATCCACGCTATGTGATCAACGCGCAGAATTGCGTGCACTGCAAGACCTGCGACATCAAGGACCCGAACCAGAATATCAACTGGGTCGCGCCGCAGGGCGGCGGCGGGCCGAATTACCCGAACATGTAGAGGGCAAGGGGCATGGTGAAATTGCGGGATCGGCTTGTGGTGGCCTGTGCCGATCATCGCCCGGCGATCGGCTGCGCGACCTGCTTGTGGCTAGCCGCTCACTGACCGAGCAGGCGCAGACGAGGCGTCCCCAACTTTCGCGACGCGAGTGACGGCGGTGAGCGGCGGTGAGCGGCGGTGCAACCGCCGGTTGGCAAGCGACGCCTCAATGACACCGTCATTCCACACTCAAGCTTGGTGCTGACACCGGTCGCCGGCCCGGCTAGAGCCGCCGCATGTTCACCGAAATCGCTTATGCCAAGATCAATCTCGCGCTGCATGTTCGGGCGCGGCGGGCGGATGGTTATCATGATATCGAGACGCTGTTTGCTTTTGTCGATGACGGGGATGTGCTGTCGGTCGAGCTGGCGGGGGCAGATGCGGATGTCGACCGGCTGACCATCGTCGGCGACTTCGCCGAGGGGTTGTCGGTTGAGGCGGACAATCTGGTGCTGCGCGCTCTTGCACTGGCGCGGGCGCTGGGATTTGCCGTGCCGCCGCTCGCCATCGCGCTTGACAAGGTGTTGCCCGTGGCGGCTGGACTGGGCGGCGGGTCGGCGGACGCGGGCGCTATGCTGCGGCTCATTCTACACCACTGGCCGCTGGCCGGAACCGATCTTGCGGCTCTGGCGTCGGCATCGGTGGCGCTCGGTGCCGATGTTCCGGCGTGCGTGCTGAGTGCGACGGCGGTTGGCACGGGCACGGGTGCGGCGATCCAGCAGGTTGGCGACAGCGATGTCACAGGGACGCCGATCCTGCTGGTAAATCCCGGCGTGCCAGTGGCGACGGCCACAGTGTTCAAAGGCTGGGGCGGGGTGGATCGCGGCGCATTGCCTGGCGGATCGGCGAGCGCGATTACCCGGGCGGGGCGCAACGACCTGCAGGCAGCAGCTGTCGCGCTGTGCCCAGAAATCGACGATGTGCTGACAATATTGCGTGCACAATTGCCGTGGGCGGTGCGCATGTCCGGTTCAGGGGCAACCTGCTACGCGCTTTTCGAGAGTAACGCGGCGCTGAGGGCAGCAGCGGAGCGCATCTGGGCCGATCATCCCGATTGGTGGCTGCTAGCAGGGCAGCTTCGGTGAAGGCTCAGGAGATCGGTGAGGAGGCGTGGCAGCTGGTTGGAACGCCCAGCGCTGGCGGGTTGCTGATCGTCGGCGATCATGCGTCGGGGTTCGTGCCGCACGACATTGACCTTGACATCGACCGCGCGCTGCTGACCCGGCATATCGCCCTCGATATCGGCGTGACCGAAGTGGCGCGCAGCCTGGTTCACAGCGGACAGGCCGAAGCAGCATTGCTGGCCAGCGTTTCGCGACTGGTGATCGACCTCAATCGCGCGGAACATGCGCCCGGACTGATCCCGATTGCCAGCGATGGCCATGCAATTGCTGGTAATGCCCTGTCGCCCGGCGACCATGCCGCCCGGATCGACCGATTTTACCGGCCCTATCATGCTAGGCTGGCCGACATCGTCACATCCGCCAGACCAGCAATCATCCTGTCACTGCACAGTTTCACCCCTGTGCTGGAAAGCAGGCCGGAAGATTTGCGGCCCTGGCATATCGGCATCCTCTATAACGACGATGATCGGCTAGGACGATTGGCGCTTCCTGCTCTCGCTGCAATGGGGCTGACGGTCGGCGATCAACTGCCTTATTCCGGCAAATTGCTAAACCACAGCATGAACGTTCATGCGGAAGCCAATGGCATACCCTATCTGGGATTAGAAATGCGGCAAGATCTGGTGCGCGACACCTCCGGTCAGGTCCACATGGCTGAAATTATCGGTCTGGTGCTGGACAAATGCCGCCATCATCTTGCGCAAATCACGTCTGTGCCACAATAGCGCGCTACGCCATTCGCCCTCAGGATCGAGCCAATGACCAGCCGTTTCGATAAATCCAAGCTCCCCAGCCGTCATGTCTCTGTCGGGCCGTCACGAGCGCCGCACCGCAGCTATTATTATGCCATGGGGCTCACCGAAGAGGAAATAGCACGGCCTTTCGTTGGCGTGGTCAGCGCGGGCAACGATAGTGCGCCATGCAATACCGCGCTGGATGCACAGGCGGATATCGCGCGCGCCGGGGTTGAGGCCGGCGGCGGTATGCCGCGCCGATTCAATACCATCACCGTGACCGACGGCATCGCCATGGGCCATCAGGGAATGAAGGCCAGTCTTGTAAGCCGCGAGGTGATCGCCGATTCAATCGAGTTATCAGTGCGCGGCCATTGCTATGATGCGCTGGTCGGATTTGCGGGGTGCGACAAGAGCCTGCCCGGAATGATGATGGCAATGCTACGCCTCAACGTGCCCTCGATTTTCGTCTACGGCGGATCGATCATGCCTGGTCGCTTCCATGACCGCGACGTGACCGTGGTCGACGTGTTCGAGGCGGTGGGGCAATATGCCGCTGGCGCGTGTCCGCTGCAGGAGTTGATCGCGCCCGAAAAGGTCGCCTGTCCCGGTCATGGCGCATGTGGCGGGCAATTTACGGCCAATACCATGGCCTGCGTCGCTGAGGCGATTGGCCTGTCGCTGCCCAATTCGAACATGATGCCCGCGCCGTTTCAGGGGCGGGAAGATATTGCGATGGCGGCGGGCGCGCAGGTAATGGAACTGATCGCAGCAAATATCCGTCCGCGCGATATCTGCACGCGCGCGGCGTTCGAAAATGCGGCGCGCGTGGTTGCTGCGACCGGCGGATCGACAAATGCGGCGTTGCATCTGCCTGCGATGGCAAGCGAAGCGGGGATCGAGTTCGACCTTTTCGACGTCGCCGCTGCTTTCAAATCAACGCCCTATATCGCAGACCTCAAACCCGGCGGGAAATATGTCGCCAAGGACATGTATGAAGCGGGCGGTGTCTATATGCTGATGAAAACAATGCTTGCAGGCGGCTTTCTCGACGGCAATTGCCTGACGGTCACAGGCAGGACGCTGGGCGAGAACATCGATGAGGTAACTTGGAACCCTGACCAGAAAGTCATTTATGATGTGCGGGCACCGATCAGCCCGACCGGCGGCGTGGTCGGCTTGCGCGGCAGTCTGGCGCCGGATGGCGCGATCGTGAAAGTCGCGGGAATGGCGCGTCTGCAATTCAGCGGCCCGGCACAGGTGTTCGATTGCGAGGAGGATTGCTTCGCTGCGGTCGAGGCGCGTGCCATTCGTGATGGATCAGTGATCGTCATCCGCTACGAGGGGCCAAAGGGCGGTCCTGGCATGCGCGAAATGCTGTCGACCACCGCCGCGCTATATGGGCAGGGAATGGGCGAAAAGGTCGCGTTGATTACCGATGGCCGGTTTTCCGGTGCAACGCGCGGTTTCTGCATCGGTCATGTCGGGCCAGAAGCTGCAGTGGGCGGGCCAATCGCGCTGATCGAGGATGGCGATAGGATTGCCATCGATGCCGAAGCGGGAACCATCGACCTTCTTGTCGATGACGCGGTTCTTGCCGAACGCCGCGCCCGCTGGCAGCCGCGCGCGCATGATTATCAGTCGGGCAGCCTGTGGCGCTATGCCCAGAATGTCGGACCGGCATGGCAGGGCGCGCTGACTCATCCCGGTGCCGCTGCAGAAACGCACGTCTATGCCGATATCTGACCGTCATTGGCCACTGGCGGTGTTCATCTTGCTTGCCGGCGCCTGCTCGAGCGAACCTGACAACGCCATTCTGGCAGAAGTCGAGGCCGATCAGGTGCGTGATGCTGCGGCGGCGGGTCGTATCCCCTGTGCACTCGCCGGGGCAGACGCGTTCCGGCTGAATTGCACGATGGAAAGGGTGGCGAGCGCCGACGGCGAAACGCTGGTACTGGGACGGGCGGATGCTGGCTATCGGCGGTTCCGCATCACCACCGATGGGCGCGGCGTCATTGCCGCCGATGGTGCGGATATGGCCAGCGTGACGCTGGTCGATGACGGACAGATCGAAGTGGCGGTGGCCACCGACCGCTATCGGCTGCCGGCCACAGTCAGGCGCAGCGAATAGCGCTGTTTTCTTTTGATGGGCTTGCGCCTAGCACGCGCGGATGATGGCCCGGCCAATTCTGACCGCCGCACAGATGCGGATCGCCGAGGCTGGTTCTGCTGAGCCTCTGGACCAATTAATGCACCGGGCAGGTGAAGCCCTGGGTCGTGTGGTCCGCCGAATCGCCAGCGGGCGGCGCATCACGATCATCGTGGGGCCAGGCAATAATGGTGGCGACGGCTATGTCGCAGCAACATGGTTGCTGGCACATGGTAGCGATGTACGGGTCATAGCGCTGACGGCACCGGCAAGCGCGTTGGCCCGTAATGCAGCGCGTGGCTGGAATGGCCTGGTCGACCGCCCTGATGCACCGCCCACGACCGATGCCGTGATGGTCGATTGCGTATTCGGCATCGGCGTCAGCCGTGAGTTGACAACCGACTGTGTCGCTCTCTTGCAGCGCCATGCCGCATGCGCTTCGCGCATAGTCGCAGCCGATTTACCGAGCGGTATCGATTGCGACAGCGGCGCGCTGCTTGGATGCCCCATTGTGGCGGACGTGACGCTGGCCTTTGCCGCGCTGAAACCTGCGCATCTGCTGTTCCCTGGCGCTGCATGTTGCGGACGTATCGAGATTGCCGATATCGGGATTGCGACGTCCAGTGACGTCATGACAGCATCCTTGCCTGAACTGACGCCGCCCGATTGGCGCAGTCATAAGTATCGCCGCGGGCTGGTTGCTGTGGTCGCGGGCAAGATGGCGGGAGCAGCAGAACTTGCGGCGCGCGGTGCTTGGGCCAGCGGCGCGGGCTACGTCCGGCTGATCGGGTCATCAGCGCCGCCGATACCGCCGCACGCCATTGTGCGCGAGGGTTGGCGCGATGGCGAGCCGCTGTCGGACCAGCGCATCGGCGCGTTGGTCATCGGCTGCGGGCTGGGGCAGGGCGATACCGCTCGTGCCCGTCTCGCGGCCGCGCTGGCGACAGGCAAGCCGCTGGTGATCGATGGCGATGCGCTGAATTTGCTACCGATGGCGACGCTAACTGTCCCAGCGATTCTGACGCCGCATGCAGGGGAATTTGCGCGACTGCTGGCGGCGGGCGGGGCGGACAAGATCACGACGACCCGGATATTGGCGGCGCGGGTCGGGGCGGTTGTCATACACAAGGGACCCGATACGGTCATCGCCGCGCCTGATGGCCGGGTCGCGCTGCAATCGCCGGGCGACAGCTGGCTGTCGAGCGCAGGAACGGGAGACGTGCTGGCCGGGATATGCGGCACGATGCTGGCGCGCGGGTTAGACCCGTTTCTGGCGGCGCAAGCGGCGGTGTTGCTCCATCAGCGGGCGGCAGCGCGCGCCGGGACGGGATTGCGCGCCGATGACCTGGTGGCGAAGGAAATCTGGCCTTGAGCAACGCTGGCGACACAATCATTCGCATCGCCGCGCGCGGCGACGGCGTGACAGCAGATGGCCGCCATGCGCCATTGGCCGCGCCTGGCGATACACTCGATAGCGATGGCGTATTGCATCCCGGCCCGCACCGGCAAAACCCTCCCTGCCGCCATTTTCCGCGCTGCGGTGGCTGCCAGCTGCAACATGTCGATGATGTTGCCTATGCCGCTTACCTGACCGACCGGGTCGCCGGGGCGCTCAGCCCGCATGGTCTGTCTGCGGGTGTCATCCGGCAGCCCTATCTGTCGCCGCCACGCACGCGCCGCCGCGCCACATTGAAGGCGCAGCGGATGGGCCGCGATGTCGTATTGGGGTTCAATGAGCCGCGTAGCCATAAAATCGTCGATATGAAGCAATGCGAGGTTCTCGCCCCGCCGCTGTTCGCGCTGGTCGCGCCGCTGCGACGCCTGCTAGGCATATTGATGGGGCGGCGCGCGGCGGCGAGTGTCACGCTGACGCTGACCGATCAGGGCGTTGATGTGCTGGTGTCCGGCGTCGAAGCGGAAGGGCTGGAAGCGCACGACGCCCTGCTCGATTTCGCCAGGGACCACGCGCTTGCCCGTCTGGCGATCGATGCCGGTGATGGTCCTGAGGATCGCTGGGCCCCCGAACCGGTAACCGTGACGTTGGGCGGCGTTCCGGTGCCTGTGCCGCATGCTGCATTTTTGCAGGCAACGCCCGATGGCGAAGCGATGCTGGTGGCCGCGGTGTGCGACATCGCCGGGAGGGCCGCCCGGGTCGTCGATCTGTTTTCGGGGCTCGGTACATTTTCATTTGCGCTTGCCGACGGACGCGAGGTGGTCGCAGTCGAAGCGTCGCGCGATGCGATAATGGCACAGCAAGGTGCGTCCAATCGCCACCATCGCGCGATCAAGGGCGATCATCGCGATCTTTACCGTCGCCCGCTCACGGCAAAAGAGCTGTCGGCGGTCGATTGCGCCATCATCGATCCGCCGCGGGCCGGCGCTGAAGAGCAGGCCCGTGCGCTGGCCGGATCCGATGTGCCGGTCATCGCCTATGTCAGCTGCAATCCAGCGAGTTTTGCCCGTGATGCCGCGATGCTGGTTGCGGGTGGCTATCGCATCGAGTGGGTGCAGCCGGTCGGCCAGTTCAGATGGTCGACCCACCTCGAACTGGTCGCCCGGCTATCCCGAACCGTCAGTTGAGAATGATCGCCAGCGCGGCGTGCAGGGTCAGCGCGATCAGCGCCAGAGACGACAGAGCGAACAGGATAAAGCGGATCATCACGCGGTTGACCGTGGCCTGGACCAAGCTGTGGACGATGCGCAGGCCCACATAGGCCCAGGCGATCATGGTATTCACATCACCGCCCTGACCGATCATTGCGAGCACGATGGCAACCGCATAAAAGACTGTCGGAGCCTCATGCAAGTGATTGTAATTATGGGCGATCCACTGGGTTTTGGCATCGAGCACCTCATCAAGACCGCGCCCGGTGGTGCCAACGAGGTTTTTGGCGTCGATCCCTTTGCGCTGCATCGCGGGGATGCGGGTGGCGTACATCCATATCCACATAATCATTGTCCATGCCGCCAGCGCGACAACAGGGGCCAGGATGGCAGCATGGGTGACTTGAATGGTCGTTACGTCTGACATGGCGATCCCCTCAACCCAAGGTCAGGATGACGGCGAGCACCGCAAGCGCGATCAGGCACAATGACGACGCAAAAAATAGTGCGAATCGCACCGGCAGACGATTGACGAACAACTGCCACAGGCTGTGCACGATGCGCAGCGCGACATAGCCCCAGGCGAGCCCGACCGTGAGCGCGGTCGCTCCGCCGCCAATGGCGAGCAGGGCGATCACTGCGTAAAATAGTGTCGGTTGTTCCAGCAGATGGACATAATTGTGCGACGCCCATTTCGCACCATCGGGCAATGCCGGATCGATATCCGCGCCGCGTCCGCCGGGCGCCGCCTTGGCAAGGTCGATGCCCGCCGCCTTCATCGCCGGCAGCCGTCTGGCCATCAGCCAAAGCAGGATGAGGCAGCTCCACAGGATCAGCACCGCCGCCGGTGCAAGCAGATCGTTTGTCGTCATGATGATGTCCCCCGCCGGGAGGCGAAACCGTCGCTGCCGGCGGAGGGATAACTAACCGAACGACTGCCGAACGCAACCGCTGCCGGTCAGAACAATTTGGTGACGTTCGACACGCGGCGTTCCGGCACGATTTCGCCGACATACAGGCTGACCATTGGCTCGTCGCTGACTGTGGCAACAGTTTCCGCACCGAACCCATTGAATTTGGTTCGCATCGCGCAGCCATAGGCGCCCAGCATGCCGATCTCGATGTAATCGCCAGCCTCGATATCGTCAGGCAGCAGGAATGGTCCGGCCATGTGATCAAGATCATCGCACGTCGGTCCGTAAAAGCTGAACGCGGTCATGCCCGCCGACGGTGCGGCATTGTCGCCGCGCAGCAGGGTAACCGGGAACCGCCAGCCGACATGCGCCGCATCGAACAATGCACCATAGGCACCATCGTTGATGTAAAGTTCGTCACCCCGCCGCTTTTCCACCCGGACGATCAGCGAGCTATATTCGGCGGACAGAGCACGGCCCGGCTCGCACCAGAGCTCGGCAGAATAGCTGATCGGCAGGCTTTCGAAGCCACGATGGATGACATCAAAATAGGCACCCAGCGGTGGCGGCTCCATACCGGGATAAGATGAGGGAAAACCGCCGCCGACATCGACGATATCGACGGTGACCGATGCTTCGACGATCGCGGCCCTGACGCGTTCGAGCGCATTGGAATAGGCCTGCGGGGTCATCGCCTGGCTGCCGACGTGGAAGCAGATCCCCAGTGCATCCGATGCTTGGCGCGCTGCAACAAGCAGGTCGGCAACCTCATCGGGCTCTGCCCCGAATTTGGCAGCGAGGCTAAGCTTGGCATAGTCGGACGACACGCGGATCCGCACCAGAAGGTTCAGGTCATCGGCTCCCTCCGACGCGCGGACGATCTTTTCCAGTTCTTCCATGGTATCGAGCGAAAAAGTCCGAACACCATGTTTCCAGTAAGCCTCGGAAATCGCTTCCTCGGCCTTGACCGGGTGCATGAAGCACAAAGTTGCGTCCGGCAGGGTGCGCGCTACCAGTCGGACTTCGGCGATCGAAGCCACATCATAATGGGTTACGCCGCTGTCCCACAGCACGCGCAGCAAATCAGGCGAAGGATTCGCCTTGACCGCATAAAGGGTCGTTCCCGGAAAATGATCTGCGAAATAGCGGGCAGCGCGTTTCGCCGCGTGCGGACGCACGAGGGTGACGGGTTCTACCGGCTTCAGGTCGCGTACTAGACCCAGCGCGCTATAGTGATGGTGCAACTCAAGGGACCCCCAAAACGGTAGTTAACGACAAGGCTGCCTTGCGGTTATTGGAAGTCCCCCTGGGGCAGCGAGGTGCGCCTATATGGAGGGGTGCCCCCCCTGTAAAGCATGTTTTGCAGGGCTGATGACTTTTTAATGTCACATTTAGCCGGAACGGTGGTCGTGAGCGTCGAGCAGCTGACTGATCCGCGTGTTCGGCACGCACACAACAAGGAACAGGACCTATGGCCAGCCGCCCAGACATCAACCACAGTTTTTCCGAAGCCGACCTGGCCGAACTGGCGGGCTACGGCTGTGTGGAACTGCATCGCGCCGGAGATATCATCGTTGCAGAAGGGACAATGGCCGCCGATTGCATCGTCACATTGTCGGGGCATACCGACATCATGGTCGTCACCGATACGGGAGAACGCCGGGTCGGCTGGATGGAGCGCGGGCAGTTTTCCGGTGATATTGCGATATTGACCGGACAGAATCATCTGTCTCGCGTCCAGATGGGTGCCGATGGCGAGATATTGCGCATCAGCCATGCCGAATTTCACCGGCTATTGGGCGCAAATTCCCGATATTCGGACATATTCGTGCGGGTACTCTCGGCGCGTCGTGAATTTGGCAAGGAACGGGATTTTGCGGCGGTCATTGTTATCGGGACTGCCTTCGACCGGGCGGTGCTTGGATTGCGCGATCTGCTGGCCAAGCATGGCGTCCCGCACCGCTGGTTCGATCCGGCGGACGGGCCAGTGGCGGCCCGATTGCTGGCAGAGCGCAATCTTGATCCTTCTGCGCTGCCGGTCGTAATCCTGGGTGCGGCGCAATTGCTGGTACAACCGACGGTTGAGCAACTGGCCGCAGCGCTGGGTCTTGACCTGCTGCCCGACGGGGCGACGGCCGACGTTATCGTTGTCGGAGCAGGCCCGGCTGGGCTTGCGGCGTCAGTCTATGCGGCATCGGAAGGGCTCGATGTCCTGACCCTCGATTCTCTCGCGCCTGGCGGACAGGCAGGGACATCCTCCAAAATCGAGAATTATCTGGGTTTTCCGACCGGTATTTCGGGCATTGATCTGGCTCAACGAGCCGCAGTGCAGGCGCAGAAATTCGGTGCGCGGCTGGTTGCGCCGGTCAAGGCAAGCGCGCTCCAGCGCGATGGCGACAGCTATTGCCTGTCGCTGGCCGACGGGCGGCGGTTAAGGGCGCGCGCGGTGGTGATTGCAACAGGGGCGCAGTATCAGCGGCTGCCGATCGCCGACATCGAACGATATGAAGGGCGCGGCGTGTTCTACGGCGCGACGCCGATGGAGGCGCAGCTGTGCGCCGGTGCCGAGGTGGCAGTGGTGGGTGCAGGTAATTCCGCCGGACAGGGTGCACTGTTTCTCGCCAGCATCGCGAGCAAGGTCCATGTGGTTTACCGCCGCTCCGAGATCCGCGACACCATGTCCGACTATCTTGTCAAACGGCTCGACGACCACCCCAATGTCGAACTGCATCCTGACACCGATGTCGCGGCGCTGCATGGTTACGGGATAAATGAGCGGCTGCAGCAGGTCGATTTTCATAATCGTATCACAGGTGAAGACCGGCGGTGCGATTGCGCTTTCCTTTTCCTGTTCATCGGGGCCGCCCCGTTCACTCATTGGCTTCCAAAGGAAATGGTGTGCGATAACAAGGGCTTCGTGAAGACAGGTGTCGACATCACGCCGCTTGAACTCGTCAGGGCGGGATGGCCGATCGACCGTCTGCCCACCCGCTACGAAACAAGCTGGCCACGTATCTACGCCGTCGGCGATGCCCGCCTTGGGTCGGTGAAGCGCGTGGCATCAGGTGTCGGGGAAGGATCGGTGGTCGTTAGCGATATCCACCGTGCGCTGGGAGAGGATGGCGCGGCAAGCGGCTGACGCTCGCCGCGCCGTCCCATCGTCAAAGCTGACCGACCACCGCAGTGAGGTCGGGGCGGACACCCTCTTCGTCTGCGGTAATGCTGCCAAACTCCGCTGACCGATCATGCCCCAGAAACGCCAGCAGATCGCCGCTCACGCGATCTTGATGGGTTGCCAGCAAACCATGCGCTGCGCCGTCATATTCGATCAATCGAGCCTGTGGCAGGGCCTTGGCTGCTGCGCGAGCGGTGGCATCGATCGGCACAGTCTTGTCGTCGGTGCCATGAATGATCAAGGTCGGCACCGTGATCGCGACGAGATCCGACCGGAAATCGGTACTCGCGAAAGCCGCCGCACAGGCGAGCGTTCCGCGCAAGCCCGCGGCCATTGCAGTATTCTGCGACCAATCCCGGACTTCCTTGCTAACCGGGTGGCTTAGCAAACCATCACCGTAGAACGTCTTGAAAAAATCGGCAAAAAAGGCCGCCCGATCGGTTTCCATCCCCCGCGTCATGCCATCGAATGTGGACTGCGGCACGCCGTTGGGATTATCGTCGGTCTTGAGCATGAACGGCACGACCGAGGCGATTAGAGCCACGCGCGCGACGCCAGCGCCATCATGGCGGCTCATGTAGCGCGCAACTTCGCCGCCACCCATCGAAAATCCGACAAGCGTGACGTCATCGGTTGCGTCGACCGCCTCCATGACATCGGCCAGATCGTCGGCCAGCGTATCATAGTCATAGCCGTCACCCGGCTGATCCGACCGGCCGAACCCACGCCGGTCATAGGCAATGGCGGTAAAGCCCGCATCGGCCAGAGCCTGCATCTGATAGTCCCAGCTGTCAGCACTGAGCGGCCAGCCATGGATCAGGATGACTGGCGGACCTTCCCCCCACATCTTGACGTAAAGCTCGGTTCCGTCTTGCGTTTCGATATAGGGCATTGAAAAACTCCATAAGCTGGACTGCCTATGGAAAAGCCGGTGAGCCTGGGAGAGTTCCCTCAGCTCAACCGACTTTTGAAATCCTCATAACCGAATCTGCGCACTTCGAGCAGCGCGTCGCTTTCGCTGTCCCATAGCCAGATGCCGGGCAAAGGCACGCCATTGAACATGTTGGTCTTGACCATCGAATAATGCGCCTGGTCAAGAAACGCGAAACGTTGACCGACCTTGCCGCCACCGGGCAAGCGATAGTCGCCGATGACATCGCCCGCCAGGCACGAAGGTCCACCAAGCCGCATGACGAGGCCGTTGCTGTCCTCCCCCAGCATCGCCGGCCGATAGGGTGCTTCGATGACATCCGGCATATGGCAGGTGGCGCTGATGTCTGTGATGCCCAGCGGCATGCCATTGTCGAACAGGTCGAGGATTTCGCCAACGAGGATACCGGCATCAAGCGCGATCGCTTCACCCGGCTCGATCATCACGTCGCAGCCGGTTTCTTCGCGTGCGCTCTTGAGGAAGGCGACCAGATCGTCGATCTGATAATCGGCGCGGGTGACATGATGCCCGCCGCCGAAATTGATCCATTTCAGCTGGCCGAAATAGGGCGCAAGCATGGGTTTTACCGCCTCCCAGGTGCGCAGCAGCGGCGGGAAATCCTGTTCGCACAAGGTGTGCATATGGATACCGTCGATGCCTGCCATATCATCGGCGGTGATCTGGTCGACCGGGTAGCCGAGGCGGCTGCACGGAGCGGCGGGATCATATTTCGCCACCTCGCCTTCGCTGTGCAGCGGATTGATGCGCAATCCGACATCGAACCGGTGGCCTTGCGTACGTGCAGCATCGAGGAGGGGAGCAAAGCGGCGATGCTGTCCGGGCGAATTGAAGACGATATGATCGGACAATGCCAGGATCTCGGGCAGGTCGGCTTCCTTGTAAGCCGCGCAATAGGTAGCAACTTCGCCGCCATATTCCTCCCGCCCCAACCGCGCCTCGTAAAGCCCCGAAGCGCAAACCCCGTCGAGATACTCCGCTACTACAGGCCCCAGCGCAAACATCGAAAACGCCTTGAGCGCGGCCAGAACCCGCGCCCCCGACCGCTCGCCAATGTCGGCCAGGACGCAAAGATTGGCGCGCACTTTCGCGGCATCGACCACGAAAGCAGGCGATGGCACACGACCGAGATCGAAATGGGCAAAGGCCCCGGGATCGCCTGCTCTGGTTTCCATATCTTCTCCGTCTCCCCCGTTGAGAGGAGGGGGCTGGGGAGAGGGGGAGTCTGCCAGCCCAAAAATTGTCATGACGGGAGACCGCCCCTCTCCCGGTCCTCTCCACGTGGGGAGGAGCGCTTTTCAGAACTCGACCGGTCCGTCCAGTTCCTTCACCTGCCAGGGCAATCCATGGTCCATCAGCATTGCCATAAACGGGTCGGGGTCCATCTGTTCGATGTTGAACACGCCTTTGCCCGCCCAGATGCCCTGAATGACCAATGCCGACCCGATCATCGCGGGGACGCCGGTGGTGTAGCTTACCGCCCGGTTGCCGGTTTCGGCGTAGGCGTCCTCATGGTCGCAGATGTTGTTGAGTTACTTCGTCAGCGGCTGACCGTCCTTGACCACTCCAGTGGCGATGTCGCCGATGTTGGTCTTGCCCTTGGTCGTCGAGCCGAG
>JANNMK010000172.1:0-2834 GCA_031397785.1 Sphingomonas sp.
CAGGGTCTGGAGATCGATGAGATCGCGGACCTGGGCGTTTTCGATGGCGGCAGCGGTGGTGACCGAAACCGCGATCGGCGTTTCCTGCAGCGTCTGTTCGCGCTTGGATGCGGTGACGATGATGTCGTTGCTTTCGGCAAATTCATCTTCGGCGGTGGTATCGGCTGCGGGGGCAGCGCTGTCCTGGGCAAAGGCCGGTGTTATGGTGAGGCCGATGAGGCTGGCACCGATCAGCAATGTCTTGGTGATTTTCATTGTCTTCTCCAAAAAACGGTCTGGCTATCGCCCTGGGAGAGCCCAGATGTGCCTTGGCGCCCTTAATGTCGGGAGAGTGGGCAAGGTCAATGGTTTTTACGTGACAATCGGGTGCAATCGCCCGCCGGGCGTTGCATTTGCGTCACAGGATACGCTGCCAATATGGCTGGCCTTGCACCGGACGGGTCATTGCAATGCCATGGTCGCGGCGATCCGGCGGCGAGGAAAAACGCCATTTCCCCGGCGTACCGCAGCGACAAGTCGGCAAAACCATACCGCTATTTCGATTATTCGCATGGCTGCGCCCGATTCCGGTTGACGGTGGGCAAACTCCCATGCACATTTTGCGTAACGACAGGCGGCGTTACGACTGCCCGCGCGCCGCCACCTGCACAGCTGAAACCAGCGGCGGGTCGGACCTTCCTCTCCCCGAACGGTTGCCAGCCGGCAACAGATTATGGGCCGCCGTGCCGATGGCGGGCCGGGACGACAAGAGGGAGGACAAATCAATGCGTATCCGCAGTTCGATCAGCCGCAATCTGGTGGGAGCATCGATCCTGGCCATGGCCTGCGCCACACCGGTATGGGCGCAGGACGCCGCGCCGCAGAGCGGTACCGCCGCCGATCCCGCCGAAGAGGATGATGGCGTCTTCAACACCGACATCGTCGTCACCGCCCAGCGCCAGTCGCAGCGGTTGCAGGACGTGCCGATCGCGGTCAGCGCCTTTTCCGCCGAGAGCCTGGATGCGCAGCAGATCGAGAATACGTCCGATCTTCAGCTGACGCTGCCCAATGTCACCTTTTCCAAGGGGAATTTCACCGGCGCGAGCTTTACCATTCGCGGTATCGGCGATCTGTGCGTCGGGGTGAGCTGCGACAGCGCAACCGCCATCCACCTCAACGACCAGCCGCTGGCGGCGACCCGATTGTTCGAAACCGAGTTTTTCGATCTGGAGCAGGTCGAAGTGCTGCGCGGTCCGCAAGGCACGCTGTTCGGCCGGAACGCCACATCGGGGGTGGTCAATTTCCGCACCGCTCGCCCTGACTTGTCGGGTTTTTCGGCGGCGGCCGAGCTTGAATATGGCAATTTCGAGAGCGTCAAGGTCAAGGGGATGGTCAACATCCCGCTCGGTGAAAATGCCGGTCTGCGCCTGGCTGGAACCTATCTCAACCGGGACGGCTATACCACCAACCTGTTCGACAACACAGACATCGACGGGCGCGACCTGTACGGCATTCGTGCATCGTTGCGCTGGGAGCCGACCGACAGCACCACCATCGACCTGATGGGCTATTATTTCCGCGAGAGCGACAACCGGATGCGTATCCAGAAGCAGCGTTGCCAGCGCGATGCGACAGGTGTGCTGGGCTGTCTGAACAATCGCCGCGATGCCGGTGTCACCAACGCCAATTCGACCTTCGTCGGCGTGCTGACCAGCCGTGAATTCCTGACCATCCGCGGCATTCCCTCGGCGCTCGGCCTCGGCAGTCTCTACGGTCCGGACTCACTCGCCGGGGCGCTCAGCCCGCAGGACGTGCGCCAGGTCAGCACCGACAGCCCAACCGACTATTTTGCCGAAGAAGTGATCGGCCAGCTGCATATCCAGCATGAATTCGATGGCGGCATATCGATTTCGCTGTCCGGCAATTATCAGGAAGTGGACGTCGATTCATCGCAGGATTACAACCTGTCGGTGCAGAATCGCGCCGGGTTTGCGACCGCGCTCAATACGTTGCAGGCATTTGCCACCGGCGGCGGCGGGGCGGCGCTGACGCCTTATTTCGCACCGATCGCAGCGGCGCTGATCCCCAACGGCCCGAACGGACTGCTGTGCACATCCAATGCCGAATTCACCGGGACGGGCGCATTCGGCGGCAACCGCACCTGCGCGTCGACGCCGGTCGACTTCGACAGATCCAACCAGTTCAGCAAAACTATTCGGTGGAAGCGATCATCTCCTCCGACTGGGACGGGGCGTTCAACTTCCTGATCGGCGGCATTTATTCGGACTTCAAGCTCACCGAAAACAGCTATTTCGTCAACAGCTTCGGCATCGATTATCTGTCGGGCGTGCTGGGCAGCTTTACCGCCCTGGGTTCGGCGCTGCCGCCATCCTATCTCGGTTCGCCGTTTTTCCGCAACAATACCGACGTGCTCGACGTCACATCCTACGGCCTGTTCGGCGAAGCGTATTTCAACTTCAACGACAGTCTGAAGCTGACCGTCGGCGTGCGGTATAATAATGACGAGAAATCGGTGCGGGCCCGTTCGACGCTGGCCAGTTTCCTGGTTCCCTATTCGCTGCGCGGCGACATTTTTGCATCGCCGTTCGTCGGCAGTTTCGATGCGGATCCGGGTCTGGCGGGCAACCAGCTGTTCCAGGAGCGCGATTTCCAGGACGATCAATTCACTGGCCGGGCCGTGCTCGACTGGCAGATCACGCCTGATAATCTGCTCTATTTCAGCTATTCGCGCGGTTATAAATCGGGCGGCATCAACCCGCCGCTGCAGCCGATTTTCGCGGTGCCCGAATCCTTCGCGCCCGAATTCGTCAACGCGTTCGAAATCGGTTCGAAGA
>JANNMK010000190.1:0-5668 GCA_031397785.1 Sphingomonas sp.
GTTCCGCATACGCTGTGCGACGATGGCGATCCGCTGGATGCGCTGGTGATCGCACGGTCGCCGTTCCTCGCCGGCTGTGTGGTGCGCGCCCGGCCGATCGCGGTGCTGCATCTCGAGGACGAGCATGGCGGCGATGAGAAGCTGATCTGCGTGCCCGACACCAAGACCTTTCCCTATTACACCAATGTCCGCGAGCAAGCGGACCTGTCCGATATCGTGTTCGCGCAGATCGAGCATTTTTTCACCCATTATAAGGACCTCGAGCCGGACAAATGGGTGCGGGTCGGGCGCTGGGGCGATGCCGAGGAAGCCCGCGCGATGGTCATCCGGGCGATCGAGCTGGCGGCGACCAAGGGCTGAGCGAGGGAAAGGTGGACTGGAGTCGCAACCAGCCGCGTCGTTGCGGGCGGAGCGGAGCAATCCAGAGCAGTTTTGCGCCGCCCCTCGATTGCATTGCTTCGCACGGACGGACGGGTCGTTACAGCTGTGCGGCTGCGGGCTGGACCTGCACCTCGATCCGGGGGCGGGGCATGGCGATGCCGGCGGTCTGGAACGCGTCCCAGATCGCCAGGAAAACCTCGCCCTGGATATTGCCGAGGCCGCTTTCGGGGTCGGCGATCCAGATCCTGAGTTCATGATCGACCGCGCGATCGCCGAAACCGGTGATCCACACCAGCGGCCTGGGTTCCGCGAGAACGCGCGGGTTGGCTATGGCGGCATCGATCATCAGCCGCTGGGCGAGGCGCAGGTCGCAATCATAACCGACGGGGACATGCATGCGAACGCGCACATCGCGGCTGGAATAGCTCCAGTTCTCGACCGCCTGGGTCATCAGCAATTCATTGGGGATCAGATGTTTCTTGCCGTCGCGGGTGACGACGCTGACCGCGCGAACGCCGATTTTCAGCACTCGCCCGACATTGGCAAAGCCGCCCGATGGCGCGGACACCATGCCCGCGCCATCGCCGACCGCGATGACATCGCCCGGCTTTATCGACCGGTCCATGAGGAGGATGATGCCTGCGATCAGATTGCCCACCGTCTTTTGCAGACCGAAACCGATGGCAAGGCCGAGCGCGCCGGAGAACACCGCGAGCGCGGTAAGGTCGATGCCCAGCAGATCGATGCCGACAAAGGCGGCAAGCGTGAACAGACCGACAGCCAGCAGTTTTTCGGTCAGCAGCCGCTGGGTCTCATCGATACTGTGGTTGCGGCGCAGCACCCATTTGATCGCGCGCAGGGTGATACGCACAAAGCTGTAGAGCAGCACCGTGACGATGATCGCCGAGAGAAAGCCGTATACCGACAGGCGGTAGGCCCCGACATCGACGCCGATCGCGCGCGCGCCATCCATGATCCGGTCGTATGTGGTCATGCAGTCAGACCTGCCGCCGCCAGCGCCTGGTGGAGATCGGCGATCAGGTCGGCAGGGTCTTCGAGGCCAATCGACAGGCGGACCAGCGGGCCATCGCCCGCCCACGGCACCGCACTGCGCGGCGGGTTGACCGGAATGGCCAGACTTTCGAACCCGCCCCAGCTGTAACCGATGCCGAATAAAGCAAGTTGATCGATAAATTGTGCGCGGATTTTTTCTCCCGCTTCGCCAGGATGCGCCTTTCCCGCTGGTACACTGGCGCGGTGTTTCCAGTCTGCCATATTGAGCGTGAAGCCGAAAAGCCCGCTCGCTCGATCAAAATCGCGGACGAACACATCATGGCCGGGGCAGCCGGGCAGGGCGGGGTGCAGCACGGTACCGACGCAGCCCAGCGTATCCAGCCAGCGCGCGATCTGCAGCGCGCTGTCGCCATGCCGCGCCATCCGCACGTCGAGCGTGCGCAATCCGCGCAGCATCAGCGCGCAATCGTCGGGACTGACCGACTGACCCAAATGATAGGCGGCAGTGCGCAGCCGGTCCCAGGTCGCATCATTTGCGGTCAGCGATCCCATCATCGCATCCGAATGGCCACCGACATATTTGGTCAGGCTCATGCAGGTGACGTCGATGCCGTGCGCCAGCGCCGGAAACAGCAGCGGCGTCGCCCAGGTGTTGTCGATCATGGTGAGGACGCCGTGCGCCCGCGCCACGCTCGTGATCGCCGGAACATCCTGCACCTCGAATGTCAGGCTGCCGGGGCTTTCGAGGAAGATTAGGCACGTTTCGGGGCGGATCAGCGCGGCAATGCCAGCGCCGATCAGCGGATCATAATATGTCGTGGCGATGCCCATCCGCTTGAGCAGCCCGTCGCACAGCGCCCGCGTCGGGTCATAGACCGAATCGACCATCAGCAAATGGTCACCGGGGGACAGCAGCGCCAACAGCCCGCCAGCCAGCGCCGCGACCCCTGAAGGATAGAGCAGGGTTCCTGCCGCGCCGGGCTCCATCCCGGTCAGCGCGTCGGCCAGCGCCCATACCGTTGGCGTGCCGCGCCGCCCGTAGAATAGCTTGTCGTGCGTGTCGCGGCCGCGCGAATCAAGCTGCCCGACGTTGTCATAGAGGATCGTCGAGGCGCGCCACACCGGTGGATTGACCACCCCGCCGCCCAGCCGGGGATCGCTGGTCCATTCGGGGCGGCGACCCGCGCCGACCAGATAGGTGGCGGGGCGGGGCTGGGTATCGGGGCTGTCTTTGGCATCGCTCATCGCGGCTGCATATCATGGCCGTTCCGGTGAAGGACAGCGCCCTGTTCGAACGCCTCACCATGGAACAGCATCCGTTCGCTGGTCGCCGCCGCAGCAAGGTTGCGCCGGTCGCGCCCCCACATCGAACTAACGGGCCGTCGCGTCGCTTATGCGGCCAGCGCGGCGACGGCGGTGCTACGCCGTTTCTGACGGCGCAATCCCACACCGATCAGCCCAAAGCCGCCGATCAGCATGGCCCATGTCGACGGTTCGGGCACGCCGCCGATGCCGCGCACCAGATAGACGCCGGTACTGCTGTCGCTATAGTCCTGCGACCCGGCATATCCATCATTAAACCACGAGTAGCTCGCGTTGCTGCCATTCTCGAAATAGTAGAACAAGCCTCCCGCCACCAGCGCAGGATCGCCGGTGCCGGCCGAGGTCCGCAGCAGTCCGATGGCATCGTTACGCACCCCTGCCCCCGGCACCACCGAATCGAAATCGAAACTGAAGGTGACGCCGATCAGATTGACAAAGCGTTGCTGCGCGGCCCTTTCCGCAGCAGAAAAATCGAAGATCGGAGTGTTGCCGTTAGGGCTGATTGGCACCGGTCCGACGGCCTGCGCATAAAAGTCCACGAGTTCATTCAGCCGGGCAATACGAAAGCCGGCATAGGCCCCGCCCGGACGGGTTGCGGCGCGGGCAGCGTTGATGCTGAGACCGCGCGTCCGCGTAAGATCGAGCCAGTCGCGCTTGTTGACTGTATCGCGCGTCACCAAACCGTCGCCGGACGCGGCAAGATCGACCGACACGACTTCGGCAGAGGCCGGAATGGCGGCGCAGGCGGCAAGCGCCGTCAGGCCAATGGCCGCAGAACGGAGGGTGTATTTCGCCGATAGTGCCATGGACCCGACCCCGGTTTTGTTGTGGTACGTTGATTGGCTAACAGCGCATTTACCGGTCGGCAAGTGGGCCGGAAAACATGATCCGGATCGGGACGTCCGGCCCAATTCAGGACGCGCCAGTGGCCTTGCGCGTCGCGGGGTCGGCGCCCCATTCGGTCCAGCTGCCGTCATACACCGCGACATCTTCCTTGCCGAGCAGGTGGGCGGCAAAGGCAAGCGCGCTGGCGGTCATGCCGCTGCCGCAGGTGGTGATCACCGGCTTGTCCATATCGATGCCTGCGGCCGCGAATGCAGCGCGCAGGTCGTCGCCCTGTTTCCAGGTGCCATCGGCATTGAACAGCGTGGAAAACGGCAGGTTGGTCGACCCGGGGATGTGGCCGGGGGCCATGCCGGGGCGCGGATCGCGCTCTTCGCCGGTAAAACGCTTGGCGGGGCGCGCGTCGAGCACCTGCTCCGCACCACTGTCGAGATTGGCGAGCATTTGCGCTTTGGTCCGGACAACCGCAGCGTCGCGCCAGACGGTGAAATGGCGGTGGCGCAACATATGATTGCCCATCTCCAGACCGCGTCCTTCGGCTTTCCATTTGGCAAGGCCACCATCGAGCAGCGCGACGTCGTGCGCGCCGAACAATTTCAGCAACCACCATGCGCGCGCCGCACTGGCCATAGGGCTATCGTCATACAGGACGATGCGGCTGCCATCGCCCAGACCGAGGCTAGCCATACGGCTGGCAAATTTCTCGGCTTTAGGGGCCATATTCTCGATGGGATCGGTCGGATCGACCAGATCGGCCAGATCCATGAACACCGCGCCGGGGATGTGCCCGGCTTCATATTCGGCACGGGCATCGCGATCCGAGGCCCCCATGAAACGGGTGGCATCAACGACCCTCAAATCGCTCGCGCCCAATTCCTTGGCGAGCCATTCGGTGGTGACCAACGAGTCCATATCCTGCTCCCTTGTTGCGCCATTTTACGATTGTCGGCGCTGAATTTTTCCTGCTGCCCCGGGGAGGGAGATGCAACCTATGGCGCGGCATCGAGCTTGGCAAGGAAGCTGGCGGCGCTCATGCGAATTTCTTTTTGCGTTGCAGCATCAAAGCGATCCCAGCCTTTGTAAGGCAGCGCCAAGCGGACATTGCCGCCCAGGGTATCGCGGTTGCGCGCCAGAAAATCCCAGTATAGCGCATTGAACGGACAGGCGTCGGGGCCGGTACGTTGCTTGACGTCATAGCGGCAATGCCCGCAATAATCGCTCATCCGGTCGATGTAGGCACCGCCGGAGGCGTAGGGTTTGGACCCCAGCAAACCGCCATCGGCGAACTGGCTCATGCCAATCACATTGGGCGCCTCCACCCATTCATAGGCGTCGACATAGATTTCGAGATACCAGCGGTGGACTTCATGCGGGTCGATGCCCGCGATCAGCGCGAAGTTGCCGGTAATCATCAATCGCTGGATATGATGCGCGTGGCCGCTGTCCAGCGTCTGGCCGATCGCCTGGCCCAGACAGTGCATGGCGGTATCACCGGTCCAGTAGAATGCCGGTAACGGGCGATGCGCGCCCAAATGGTTGCTGTGCACATAGTCCGGTCCTTCGCGCCAGTAGATGCCGCGGACATATTCGCGCCAGCCCAGGATCTGGCGAATGAACCCCTCGACAGCGTTGAGCGGCGCTCGGCCCGCACGATATTCGCCCTCGACCGCTCGGCACAGCTCAAGCGGATCGATCAGCCCGCAGTTGATCGCAGGCGACAGCAGCGAATGCCACAGCGTCGGCTGGCCAGTCAGCATCGCATCTTGAAAATCACCGAAGCGCGGCAGCGCATGGCTGAGGAACCAGGCCATTTGCGCGTCGGCATCGGCAGCGGTTACCGGCCAGTGAAAGGATGCAAGACTGCCAGGATGATCGGCGAAATGCCGCTCGACCAGCGTCAGCACATCGCGGGTTATGGCGTCATGCGGATAGCGCGGGGGCACTGGCGGGGGCGGCGCCGTCTTGCCCGGCTTGCGATTGTCGGCGTCAAAATTCCATTGGCCGCCGACCGGCTGGTCGCCATCCATCAATATTCCGGTGGCGCGTCGCATGACGCGATAGAAAAACTCCATGCGCAGACCCTTGCGGCCGTCGTCCGCCCAGTCGT
>JANNMK010000154.1:0-35272 GCA_031397785.1 Sphingomonas sp.
ATGACTTCTTTCGCAAACTCAGCGAACGCAACCCGGCGCCCGAAACCGAGCTTGCCTTTACCAACCATTATCAGCTGCTCGTCGCCGTCGTCCTTTCGGCCCAGTCGACCGACATCGGTGTCAACAGGGCGACCCGGGCGCTGTTCGCCGACGTGACAACAGCCGAACGGATGGTGGCGCTGGGCGAAGAAGGATTGCGCGCGCACATCAAAACGATCGGCCTGTTCAATGCCAAGGCAAAAAATGTCATCGCGCTTTCGGCCGCGCTGATTGCCAACCACGATGGCCAGGTCCCGGCGGACCGCGCCGCGCTGGAGGCGCTGCCCGGCGTCGGGCGCAAGACCGCCAATGTCGTGATGAACTGCGCTTTCGGTGCCGAAACATTCGCCGTCGACACCCATGTTTTCCGCGTCGGCAACCGCACTCGCCTCGCACCGGGAAAGACCGTCGCTGCCGTCGAAAAGGGGCTCGACAAGCGCGTCCCCGCCCCGTTCCGCCGCGAAGCGCATAATCAGCTCATCCTGCTCGGCCGCTACACCTGCAAGGCACGCACTCCTGAATGCTGGCACTGCCCGGTGGTCCAGGAATGCGGGTATAAGGCCAAGCTGCTCGAACCGCCAAAGGGCCGAAAACCCGCTCCCTCCCCGTCAGCGTAGCGCAGCGGGACCTAGCCCCACCGCAAGCCCTCACACCGGCGGCGCGATCAGCCCCATCGCCTGCATCGCTGCGGCCTGCGCCAGCATGGCGATCAGCCAGCAGCAGGCGATGCTGGCGATCCGGCCCCATGCTTCGCCCAGCACCGCCAATGTCACCACCAGCACCGGCGCCACAAAACCGATCCAGATGATGAACGCGCTGCCCAGCGCCAACGTCCACGCCTCGCCCTGCGGCGGGGCAAGGATGATCGCACCGGCCAGTATCGCGGCCAGCCAGAATATCGCCAGCACGGCGGCAAATCCGCCACCGATGGAGATCTTAAGGGCGCTCAGGCGCAGCCACGCCAGACCGATGATCATGGCGAGCCCGGCGGCGACCCCGATCGGAACGATGTTGAGCAAGATATAGATCATGGCCGGCCCCCCGCCTGTCGATGCTCAGACATCCTCGGCGATCCGCCCGTAAAGCTCCGGTCGCCGGTCCCGGAAAAAGCCCATGCCCGCTCGATTGGTCGCCGCACGGTCGAGATCGAGCGTCGCGACGATCACGCCTTCCTCATCATCGCCCAGTTCGGCGATCACATCGCCCCATTCGTCGCAGATGAAGCTGGTGCCGTAAAATCGCTGGCCGTCTTCCACGCCTATGCGGTTGGCGGCGATCACCGGCATGATGTTGGCGACCGCATGGCCCACCATCGCCCGCCGCCACAGCCGCCGCGTGTCGAGCCCCGGGTCGTGCGGCTCGCTGCCGATGGCGGTGGGGTAGAACAGCATGTCCGCCCCCATCAGCGCCATCACCCGCGCACATTCCGGATACCATTGGTCCCAGCAGATGCCGACGCCGATCGTCGCGGCTTGCTGCGCGCCGGATGGCGGGTTTTGATCCTCCATGGCGACTTTCCAGACTTTGAATCCGGTGTTTCCCGGGCGGAAATAATATTTTTCCTCATATCCCGGACCATCGGGAATATGGCTTTTGCGATAGACGCCCTGCACCGCGCCATCGGGGCCGATCATCGCCAGGCTGTTGTAATGATGCTGACCGTCGCGTTCGAAAAAGCTGGTCGGGATGGTGACCGCCAGTTCGGCGGCCAGTCCACGCATCGCCGCGATACTGGGGTGGTCATCCAGCGGGCGGGCGCGGGCGAACTCGGCTTCTTGCTCGACCTTGCAGAAATAGGGACCCTCGAACAATTCGGGCGGCAGGATGATGCGCGCGCCCTGCCCGGCGGCATCGCGCACCGCGCGGCATACCGCCGCGATATTGTCGGTCTCGCTGCCCCCCAGCGCAAGCTGGATGGCAGCAACGGTGGTGGCGCGTGTCATGGCCACCCCTCTACGAAAATGCCGTGCGCGCCGCAAAGGGCGATTTTTTCGCCTTTGCCCCGGCAACAGGCTTTGCTAGAGGGATGACCGCGCACCCGTAGCTCAGCTGGATAGAGTACTGCCCTCCGAAGGCAGGGGTCACAGGTTCGAATCCTGTCGGGTGCACCAATTGCGTCAAAGGCACGAATGTCTGCCACCGCCGCCTCTACGCCTGATGCGACAATCGGGGTCGGCAGCCGCTCACTCCGCAGCCCGCGAATTCTGACCTCAGTCTTGCTGACTACCGTGATCCGTTAGCAAAGCCCCTGGGGCCACTGATGGACCGGGGTGGTCGTCTCGAACGCTAACCCGATCAGCAGAAAGCGGACAATTCGGGCGGTTCGACTAAGCGACAAGACGTCGCATCCGGCAACGAAGTCTCTCCTCTACAAGTCCGGTCGTTTCCTGTATGTAACGGTCGATATCGCGCATGCATTAGCCGTATGACCACTGGGGGGGAATCGCATGCGACACCTTATGCCGATTGCATCCATAGTCGCGGCGCTTGTTTCCGCGTGCTCACCGCCACCGCAGCTCGCCGAAGCCCATCAGGATATGCAGCAAACCGCCTGCGTTCCGGCGAACGGGCGACAGGGCCAGCCTGGGTGCTGGATTATTTCTACTTTGCCCGTGGCTGCCACGGCAGGAAACGCCTTATACTGGCACGTCTATGAGCTGGCGGCGGGGAGCGAGCCGGTGGTGGCCGATCTTGCTGGTGGCCGTCTCGCCCAGGCTTATGGCCGCAACTGGCTCTTCATGATGGGGGACCGCGACTGGAGGCCGAATGTTGGGCAGCACGTCGCGACCGTAGGGCCGATGCTGCCGCTGACCTCGGGTCCGCACACCGCCTCATTCGCGGCGGCAATGTTCACGCCCGGCATGCGAAGCCGCACGCACACTCACCCTGGGCCGGAAGGATGGGTCGTGCTGGAGGGCGAGCAATGCCTCGAGACCCCCGAGGGGATCATCCGCGTGGGCACGGGCGAAAGCATGATGGTGCGGGGCGGCATTCCCATGGCGCTCTTTGGAACCGGCACGGGAACAAGACGGGCCTTGGTGGTCGTCTTGCATCCGGCCGACCAGCCATGGGGCATGACGCATACCGGATGGCAGCCAAAAGGCGCTTGCCTCGCGTCCTGATCCCGTCAGAAGCCCTCGTCCTCAGTGACAACAATAGGAGAGGGCTATGGGTGAGATTGATCGCGGCGTGCTCTCCATCTTGCCAGACAGGGTGGGCACGTCCTCATCGAATCAGTGGTACTGCGATGCGGCGCAGGTCGGTAATCGGCTCCGCGCAGCGTTTCTATGGTAGGACAAAAGGCGAGACATATTCGTCATGTGTGTCCTGCACGGTGCGCCATAGCTGCAAAGACGTATCGACCGGCAAAGACGGCCAACTCGGCAAAGACATCTCAACCAGCATGAACGCGCCGCCCCGGGTCTGTCAGTGTCCCGACACCCCGCAACGCGATCTCACCCGCCCTCTGCGGCTCACCGCAAAATGCTTGCATCAGCCCTATGTTCCGTGTATGTTCTTGTGGCACGCACCTGCGCGCGGTCTTTGACCTCGATCTTTGAAATCGTCGATCCCTCGCTTTTGCCTCGCGCCGCGGCGGCGCGCTTAAAGCGACAAAGGAGACAATCCCAAAGCCCGATTGCGTATACTTTGTCGCTTTAGCGCGGGATGGCAACAAATCTGGCGTGGACTTTGTGGACCTCCACGCCTCGAAACCGGTTTCCACGCCCGGATCCGGTGTGCTTCTCCGGCGGTCTATCGCCCGCCTCAGGCCGCGATGCTCGCTCCCTGCTCGCGATGGAACATCAGCGCCTGCGCGATGGTCGCGATCAGCACCGATGGCTCGAACGGCTTGGTGATCAGATAAGTCGGCTCGGGCCGCTCGCCGGTCAGCAGCCGTTCGGGGTAGGCGGTGACAAAGATCACCGGTACATCGACCCGTTCCAATATATCCTTCACCGCGTCGATGCCGCTCGGCCCGTCGCCCAGATTGATGTCGGCCAGCACCAAATCGGGCTGCTTGTCATGCGCCATGGCCACCGCCTGCGCTGCCGATTGGGCAATGCCCACGACATTATGGCCCATTTCCTCGACCACCGACTGAACATGCAGCGCAATGATCATCTCGTCTTCGATGACCAATATGTCTGATTGCAACTGCTGGTCGATCGACGACCGCGCACGATCCAGCGCCGCCGTCACATCCTCCTCCGCGCAATCGAGGATGGTGGCGGCCTCGACCACCGAAAAACCCTCGACCGCGGTCAGCATCAACGCCTCGCGATCCGCCATGTGCAACCGCGATGTCGGTGCATGACTGGGGGCCAGCGACGCCGCGGACGCGCTCCACAGGCGGTGGAATATGCGGTAAAGCTCGGCGCGCGGCGGCATCGCGGAATCGAATTCGTCGGGTGACTGCAGCAGCCCTTCCAGCATCTGCCGCACAGCAGCATCGCCCAGGCTTTGCGATCCGGTGATCGCTCGCGCATAACGGCGCAGATACGGGAGTTCTGGGGCAATCGCGTTCTTGATCGAGATTTTGTCATTCTCCTGGACCGAGAGTCAAATCCTTGCCGCGGTTTTTTTGTTCCTGGCATGGTAGGAATTTTTACCCAGGCGGTTCAACCCTTTATAATAGGGGCAATAAACGGCGACATCGGTGGCGACAAATATGCAGGACAATATCGCTGCGACGGCGGGACCGCTCGCGGAATCTGGGAACGCACAACCGATGTCGAACGACAATCAAAAGGCCGGACAGCCGATCGCACGGACGGCTAAAACGGCTGTCGAGGACCCGATTGCGCTGGCCCTTCAGCGCCTGCACAACGAAGTGCTGACCGAAGATATCCCCGACTCCTTCATGGATTTGCTCGACGCCATCGACGCCAAGGCCGGCACCGATGCCAGGTCAGACACACCGGAATCGGACGACCGCGCATGACGGCACTCGCCGAACCGGTTGCGGTGCAACGCGAAGACGATGCCGCTTTCCGCAAACTGCTCACCGACATCATCCCGTCATTGCGCGCGTTCGCCCGCGGCATGTGCGGCAATCGCGACACGGCCGACGATCTAGCGCAGGAAGCGATCATGCGCGCCTGGGCCGCACGCGACAGCTATGCCGCCGGTACCAATTTTCGCGCCTGGATGTTCATGATCCTTCGCAATCATTATTTTTCCTATCTCAGGAAAAACAGCCGTGTCGTGTCATGCGAACCGGAACTGGCCGAACGGGTGCTGGTCACCGGTCCAGGCCAGCATTCCCATATCGATCTCGCCGACCTTGAAAAGGCATTGCAGAAACTGCCCGACGATCAACGCGAAGTGCTGATGCTGGTCGGTGCCAATGGCATGTCCTATCAGGAAGCCGCCGAAATCGTCGGTTGCGCGATCGGCACGATCAAAAGCCGGGTTGCCCGCGGCCGCGCTGCGCTGACCTTGCTGGTCGACGGCAAGGAATCAGCCGACGGTGGGGGCCGGAACGATGGCGAACACGACCGGCACTGATCGTTCCGATCCGATGCCCGGTCGCTCCGAACCACCCTCTGCGCTGCTTGGCCTGCCCGCGGTTCCGTTTCGCCGCATGTCGCTCAACCGGTTGTTGCTGATCGCGGTTTTCATCGCTCTGCTACCAACCGCGATATTGAGCATCTATCTCAGCTTTTCGGGCCGCAATCAGGCACGGCAGCTGATCGCCGAACGGCTGATCGCCAGCGCGGCAGCGACAGCGGCGATGCAGCATGAATCGATCTCCATGGTCGAACGGATCATGACCGATTTCGCCCGCACGACCGACGTGCGCACCATCACCGCAAGCTGCGATGCTGCGCTTGCACGCGGATTGCGGGCGCGGACATCGGCAGGCAATTTCTCCCGCATCGATGCGCAGGGCCAGCTGCGCTGTTCGGCCTTGCCGATAACGACCCCGTTCAACGTGGCCGATACGTCATGGTGGCGCGAAGGACGCAGCAGCAGACGGTTAACCTTCAGCCCACCGCAATATGGCCGGTTCAGCGCTCGCCCGGTCATCATCGCGATGCTGCCCCTGCAGACCGCGACTGGCCGGTTCGACGGAGCCGTGACAGCCGCAATCGATGCATCGTCGATCGAACGCATGCTGGCATCGCGGGCGCAATCGGACGACGTCATCGTCGCGCTGGCCGATCGCGAAGGACGGTTGCTGATCGCCAATCGGCCCAACGCCCTGCCCGCGACGCCGGTGATGCGCGATTCGAGTGTCAAGACCATCAGCGATGCCACCGGCAGCGAATGGCTGTTTACCTCGTCTCCGGTTTGGCGGGACCAGTTGCATATCGTCTATGCCGAACCGCTGATGCCGCTGGTCGCACCGATCACCGACCAGCTCAGGCTGAGCATCGCGCTGCCGCTCGCCACGATCGTGCTGAGCTGTCTGGCGATCTGGTTTGCGATGTATCTGTTTGCCGAACGCTGGCTCAGCCGGCTGCGCGTGCTGATCGCCCAGCTCGCCGATGGCGACTATTCGATCGACCGCACCATCTTTCGCTCCGCTCCTGCGGACATCGCGATGCTGGCCGATGACATGCACCGGATGGCGCAATCGATCGAACAACGCGACACTGCACTCAGATCGTCGGCGGAAGCGCGGCTGGCGCTGGTGGGGGAGGTCAATCATCGGGTAAAGAACAACCTTCAGATGATCATCAGCCTCATCAGCCTCCAGGCGTCGAAAATAAACGATCCGGTTGCCAAGACGGCGCTGGATCAGATGCGGATGCGCATCGCGGCGCTCGCGTTGATCTATCGCTCGCTGTACGAGGAGGAGGGCGAAAGCGAACAAGGCAATGTCGATGTCGACCGGTTGATCGCGATCCTTGCCGAGCAGCTGCGCGCATCGAGCACCGCCCCGAATGTTCGCGTCATGGTCAACTCGGCAATCGGCATCAGACCGGTGGACGAGGTTATTCCGCTGGCAATGTTTGCCGTCGAGGCTCTCACAAATGCGCTGCGCCATGCATTTCCCGGTGACCGGGCCGGCGCCATCTCGGTCGAAATGGCGATGGCCGATCAGATGACCAGCCTGTCGATAAGCGACAATGGCGTCGGCTATGTCGCTACCGATCGGGCAGGCGAATTCGGCGCGACATTGATCAACGCCTATGCCCGTCAGTTGGGAGGAACAGTGACAATCCGCAGTGATGGCGCCGATGGAACGAAGGTCGATCTGGTCTATCCCGGCCGCGCCCGATTGCCTGGGGCGACGCCGCTGCCGGATGCCGCGCGCTAAGCTCTTGTCATCTGCCACGCTGCAACCCTATCGCTACGCCATGACCACGGCATCGATCGATAGCGGCGAGTATCTTATCCGCAAGCTGCGGGCCTTTGCTCCTCTGTCCGAGCAGGCTAGGCACGCGTTGAGATCGTTCGGCGGCCACAGTCTGCGGTCGCTCGCTCCCCATCAGGATCTGATCAGCGAAGGCGATCATCCTCGCGACGTCAATCTGGTCGTCGAAGGCTGGGCCTGCCGCTACAAAATGCTCGACGACGGTCGCCGACAGATCATGGCCATCTTTCTTCCCGGCGATCTGTTCGATCTCAACGTCTATATCCTCAAGGAAATGGATCATTCGATCGCCGCGCTGACCCCGCTCAAGGTCGCGCGCATTTCTGAATCCGAGATGGACCAATTATGCGATTCCCACCCGCGCATCTTGCGCGCGTTGTGGTGGGATACGTTGGTCTCGGCGGCAATTCAGCGCGAATGGACGGTAACGCTGGGTCAGCGCGATGCCATGGAGGCTCTGGCACATCTGTGTTGTGAGCTGTTCTTGAGGCAGCGCGTTGTCGGGCTCACTCACGGTCAGATCTGCCAACTTCCGATGACACAAGCTGATCTGGCTGATGCCTTGGGCCTGACACCCACCCACGTTGGCCGTGTTCAGCGCGCACTCAACGCAGGCGGCCTTGCCCGTATCGAACGGCGGAAATTGACAATTATCGACCTGCCCGGTCTGATGGCCTTGGCAGCCTTCAATCCCAACTATCTCCATCTGCGTGACCCGGTCCCGCTATCGGAATAGCCGTCAGCCGGAATCGCGTTCGATCAGTGCGGGCGGCATGACGACCGATCCGCTGGCGGTACCGGCAAGGCGAAGAAAAAGTTTCTCAACCAGGTGCCGCGCACCCGCTTCGAGGTCCTGCCTGATGGTTGTGAGCGGTGGCGAAGTCTGACTGGCCAGCGGCAGATCGTCATAGCCTATGACGCGAACATCGTCAGGCACCTTGCGACCATGTTCGGCAAGCGCGCGCAATGCGCTCATGGCAATGATATCCGATGCGGCAACGATGCCGTCTGCTTGGCGTCCACTGCCTTTTAGCCATTCGCTGATCGCTGCGTGCGCCGTTTCCGCGGTAAGGTGCGCGGGCAGGATATCAGGGCCGGATACATAACCCGCAGCGCTCAGAGCTTCGGCGCAGCCCTCAAGGCGATGTCCTATCTCAACCGCTTGGGGATTTCCAAGGAAGGCGATGCGGCGACAGCCCTTGGCCAGCAGATGCTGCGTCGCAATTCGCCCACCAAGCCGATTATCCGAGCCGACCGAGCAATGGGTTTGCCCGTCCTGATGCCCGCCCCACACAACCATTGGCAGATAACGTGATGCAACGCCGTCGAGGATATCGGCTTGGTCGGACTGGCCGATAACGATCAGACCGTCGGCCCGACCGGCATCGACAATGCCTTGCAGCCAATTCGGGCGCTGCGGGATGACGCGGCTGAGAAGAAGGTCGTAGCCACGTTCAGACAATTCATCGGCAAGATGCCCGATCAATGCCATGAAAAATGGGTCGGACAGATGCTGGCTGGTTTCGTGACCCAAAGGCACGACGACGGCGATTGCACCAGTGCGCTGGGTGCGTAAATTGCGCGCTGTTGCATTCGGCGTGAACCCATGTTCGCGCGCGAGTTCCACTAATCGTTCACGTGTGTCGGCGCGCACCAGGGACGAGCCTGCCAATGCTCTGGACACTGTTCCGGTCGATACTCCGGCGAGCCGTGCAAGATCGGCTATGGTCCTGACTTGCTTTATCCGCATTTCTGTTCGGTCAGTCATAATTGGGGCCGATCGGTTCGTGAGGAGAAGTGTCAGGCTAGTGAGCCGCAATGCAATAGCGGATGGCAAATATCTAGCTGATACGCCGATTTGTGCAAACGATTGCAGAAAGTGATTGCAATCGATTGCAGAAATCTGCAACGTGATCATAACGGATGCGTTGCGGAACCGAATCGCTGGCACCGGCCATGGGAGAGAGACGATGAAACTGGGCAGCATGACGGCCTTGAGCCGCACCTTACCATCACTGCTGGTGCTTGGCGCGGCGCTCGCCGCAGCCCCTGCGTGGTCCCAGCAAGCTTCACCGGACGCCGCAGCCGACGAGGACACTGCCAGTGATGACATCATCGTCACCGGCGTGGCGCGCGGTCAGAATCGGCTGGACAGCAGTGTTTCGGTAAGCTCGCTCGGCCCGGACGCGATCGCCAACGCAGCGCCGCGATCGGTTGCCGAACTGTTCCGCAATTTACCCGGTGTGCGATCGGAATCGTCGGGCGGCGAAGGCAATGCCAACATTCAGGTGCGCGGGCTGCCGGTGGCATCGGGCGGCGCGAAGTTCCTCCAGTTGCAAGAGGACGGACTGCCCGTCCTCGAATTCGGCGACATCACCTTTGGTAACGCCGATATCTTTCTGCGTTCCGATTTCGGCACGGCGCGGGTCGAATCGGTGCGTGGCGGTTCGGCGTCCACTTTTGCTTCGAACTCACCCGGCGGTATCATCAACCTGATCTCGCGCACTGGCGAGACCGAGGGCGGCGCGATTCAGGCGAGCGTCGGACTCGATTATGGCGAATATCGTCTCGACGCCAATTATGGCGGATCGCTCGGCAATGACCTGTTTTTCCACGTCGCGGGTTTCTACCGTCAGGGTGAAGGGCCGCGCAACATTGGCTATGATGGTAACCAGGGCGGACAGATCCGGCTCAACATCACCAAAAGATTCGATAGCGGCTACATCCGCTTTTTCGGCAAGTATCTGAACGATCATGCGGTCGGCTATCTGCCCAATCCGGTGCTGGTCAGCGGCAGCAATGCCGACCCGACTTACAGCAATGTGCCCAATTTCGACATCAATGAAGACAGCCTGCACTCACGCTACTTCACCTCCGCGCTCTCGCTCGATGGCAACAACAATCCGCAGCGTTTCGACATCCGTGACGGCCAGCGGCCCGAAGTCGCCTCGTTCGGTTTCGAAGCCGACTTCGAGATCGCCGAAGGCTGGCAGCTCAACAACAAGTTCCGCTTCTCGGACATCTCTGGCGCGTTCGTCTCGCCCTTTCCAGGATCGATCGACACGGCGGCCAATACGGCGGTTTCGGTTGGCGGAGCGGGGTCGCGAGCGGTGTTTTCCAACGGACCAAATGCCGGCCAGGCGGTCGGCGCCAACACGATGGTGGCCAGCGTCGTCCTGTTCAACACCCGGCTGAAAAGCCTCGACAACATCACCAACGACCTTCGGCTGAGCCGTGACCTCAATTTCGGTGGAGGCGAAGGCGCAGTCACCGTGGGTTTCTACAAATCGCGTCAGGACATCGCCACTGAATGGCTGTGGACATCGCATCTTCTCGAAGTGCGGGGTGGAGGCGATGCCGCGCTGATCGACGTTTTCAACGCCGCCAACACACGCATGACCGATGGCGGAACAGTAGCTTATGGAGCCTCATTCTTCGGCGGATGTTGCCGTCGGGTGTATGATGTCGTCTACGACACCAATGCGCCCTACGCTTCGGTCGATCTGGAATTCGGCGGCATCAATCTCGACGCATCGCTGCGCTGGGATTTCGGCAACGCATCGGGGCAGGTGTTCGGGGCAGACCTTGGCGGAGGCCGAATCGGCACGGTACCGACCGATGTCGACGGCAATGGCACGATCAGTCGCCCTGAAACGCTGGCCAGTGTCATCCCGCTGAGCCAGCCTTCGCCAGTCGATTACAACTATGACTATGTCAGCTACTCGGTGGGTGCCAATTATCGTCTGTCCGACCCGCTGGCAGTGTTCGCGCGCTACAGTCGCGGTGGCCGCGCCAATGCCGACCGCATCCTGTTCAATGGCAACAACCTCAACCTGGTCACCGGCGCATTGCTCAACAGCGATGTTGCGATCGACTTTACCAACCAGCTCGAAGTCGGGGCGAAATATCGTGACAACGGCCTGACGCTCTATGCCACCCTGTTTCGCGCAACCACGCAGGAAGAAAATTTCGAGGCAACGACGCAGCGAGTGTTCAGCCGCAGCTACCGCGCCACCGGCATCGAGGTCGAGGGCAGTTACGCCATCGGCGATTTCTCGATCACCGCGGCGGCAACCTATACCGACGCCAAAATCACGCGCGATGCGATTTCGCCAGCGAATGAGGGCAATCGTCCGCGTCGCCAGGCCGACTTCGTCTATCAGGTGACGCCGCAATATTCGACAGACCTGTTCACCGTGGGCGCGAATATCGTCGGCACCACCGAAAGCTATGCGCAGGATAATGAGGGTCTGGTGCTGCCGGGCTTTACCCAGGTCAACGCGTTTCTGAGCGTCCGGCCGATCGAGCGGGTACAGTTGTCGCTGAACGCCAACAACCTGTTCAACACCGCTGGCTTCACCGAAGCCGAAGAAGGGTCGATCCCGGGCAACGGCATTGTCCGCGCCCGTTCGATCAGCGGTCGCACCGTATCGGCGTCGGTTCGCTTCGAATTCTGATCCGCTCGGGGAAGGCGGCGGGGAGGTATTTATCGCCCCGCCGCCCATCCCGAGCCGGACTGGATTTCCCTTACCCGGTTTCGCACGGGAAATAGCCATGACCAACCAGCCCAGCCGGTGGTTGCCGCAGCATGTCGCCGCGATTGCGACGGAGCCGGTACCGCACGGCCCGATCATATCCGCCACCGATGCCAGCCCGATGCTGCCCGGGACCGACCTGTGGGATATGTGGCCGCTGCAATATCGCGACGGCCACCATGCCGACATCGCGGGCGGCACCCTGTGGTTCGTCCTGTCCGCCCCGATTGTCGGCGGACCGGACGAACGCCATTTCCTGGCCCGCATCCGGATGCTGTTCCAATATGGCGGAATATGGACCGACCTCGGTCTTGCGCTCCCCGCCGGGTTCGGACCGGGCAATCGCGAATGGTCCGGCTGCGCGATCATCGATGATGACGGGGCGGTCAGCCTGTTTTTCACCGCCGCTGGCGTTCATGGGGAGATCGGCGGCTATCGCCAGCGGCTGGTCCGCACCGTCGGACGGCTCAATACAAGCGGCCCGTCGCCAAGCGTGACCGGGTGGTCGGTGCCGGTCGAATGTTTTGCTGCTGACGCCGAGCATTATCGCATTGTCGACCAGCGCGACGGGGCGATCGGCAAGATCAAGGCGTTCCGGGATCCCGGATATTTCCGCGATCCGGCCGACGGGGCGTCCTATCTGCTGTTCACCGGATCGCTGGCGGCATCGACAAGCCAGCACGACGGATGCATCGGCATCGCCCGTGCGGTCGATGAACGGCTGGCGGAATGGGTCACCCTGCCGCCGCTGGTCAGTGCCGATGCCCTCAACAACGAGCTGGAGCGACCGCACATCATTTGTCGTGACGGACGCTATTATCTGTTCTGGTCGACCCAGCAATCGGTGTTCGCCCCCAGTGGTCCGGCGGGTCCGACCGGCCTTTACGGCATGGTCGCCCAATCCGTATTGGGGCCTTACATGCCGATCAACGGCACCGGGCTGGTGCTGGCCAATCCGCCAGCGGAACCGTATCAGGCGTTCAGCTGGCACGTTCAGGCCGATCTTTCGGTGACCAGCTTTGTCGACAGCTGGGGAATGGGAGGCCGGATGCCGCAGGATGAGACGCAAGCGCGTGCGCATTTCGGCGGCACACCCGCGCCGTCGATCCGGATTGCGCTTGATGGTGCAGCCAGCCGGGTGACCGGTTTTCCATCCAGTGGCGCGGATTGAGCGATGGCAGTGCCCCCCCTGTTCGGTGGCATCGAAGCGGGCGGCACCAAATTCGTGCTCGGCATCGGCGATGGTTCCGGCAGGATCATTGCGCGAACCGTCATTCCGACCACGATGCCGGACGAGACACTGGCCCGGTGTATCGACTGGTTCACCAGCCAGAGCGCCATTGACGCGCTGGGTATTGCCAGTTTTGGTCCGCTGATACTTGATCCCGCCAGGTCCGACTTTGGTACGATCGGCGCGACCCCCAAGCCAGGATGGAGCGGCGCACCGCTGAAGACGGCGCTGGACGGTGCATTGGGTGTGCCCGTCACCATCGATACCGACGTCAATGGTGCGGTGCTGGCTGAACACTGCTGGGGCGCAGCACAGGGTTGCGACGTCGCGGTCTATGTCACCATCGGTACAGGGGTCGGCGGCGGTATTGCCGTCGATGGCCGCGCAATACATGGCAACAGCCATCCCGAAATCGGCCATTTCCGGCTTGCCCGCCACGCCGCAGATGCCGCCTTTGCCGGGGTTTGCCCGTTTCACGGCGACTGCGCCGAAGGCCTGATAAGCGGCCCGGCGATCATTGCGCGCTGGGGGAAGTCGCTGTCCGATCTGCCACCCGACCATTGCGGCCATGCCATTATCGCCGACTATCTCGGCCAATTATGTATCACATTGCAGGCGATGGTCGCGCCGCGCCGGATCATATTGGGTGGCGGGGTCAGCAAGGCACCGGGACTGATCGAAGCAGCGCGCGCGGCGGCGACCGCACAGGCCGCAGGATATTTCCCGGTCGAGTTTGCCGACATCGTCACTGCGCCGGGGCTGGGCGAGAACAGCGGCCTGCTGGGGGCGATTTTGCTCGCCGGGCGGGCATTGGAGTCGAGGATATGAGTGTGCGTGCGCCTGCAATCATTGCGACCGATACCGCGCCCGACAGCAAAATCTGGGCGCAGGTCGACAAGCCCCGGCTGAGCATCGCCAATGTTGCGCAGATGAACCTCGGCTTTCTTGGCCTGCAGTTCAGTTTCGGCCTGCAGCAGAGCAATATGGGGCCGATCTATAATTATCTTGGCGCGGTGGAAGCGGCGATCCCGCTGCTGTTTCTGGCGGGGCCGATCACCGGACTGATCGTTCAGCCGATCGTCGGGGCGATGAGCGACCGGACGCTGAGCCGATTCGGCCGGCGCACGCCCTATTTTGTGATCGGCGCGATCGTCTGCAGCATCTGTCTGCTGGCCATGCCTTACAGTTCGGCGCTGTGGATGGCCGTCGGGCTGCTCTGGATTCTGGATGCCGCCAACAATGTCACCATGGAGCCGTATCGCGCCTATGTCGGCGACCGGCTGAGGCCCAAGCAGCAACCGTCGGGGTTTCTGATGCAGGCGAGCTTTACCGGGCTGGCCCAGACGCTGGCCTATCTTGCGCCGACGCTGTTTGTGCTGGCGGGGTTCGACAAGGATGCGGTCGATGCCAATGGCATACCGCATGTCACCCGGCTGGCCTTCGTCATTGGTGCGTTTCTGTCGTTCGCCACCATCGCCTGGTCGGTGTGGCGCGTGCGCGAACTGCCGCTGACTGCAGCGCAAATTGCCGATATCCGTGCGAAACCGCTGACGGTGCGCGGCACCTTGGTCGAGATAGTCGAGGCAATCCGCGCCATGCCGCCGACGATGCGCCAGCTGGGCTGGATGATGCTGTTCCAGTGGTATGGCATGTTCTGTTACTGGCAGTTCGTGGTCAATGCGCTGGCGCTGAGTATTTTCGATACCGACAATGCCGCGAGCCAGGGCTATCGCGACGCTGCGCTGCTCAACGGGCAGGTTGGCGGATTCTATAATTTCATCGCGTTTCTGGCCGGATTTGCGCTGATGCCGCTGGTGCGGCGGATTGGCGCGAAGTCTGTCCATGCCGTTGCCATCGGCCTGTCTGGCACAGGAATGCTGGTACTGCCGCAGATTGCCGATCCACTGTGGCTGCTCGCGCCGATGATCGGCATCGGCATCGGCTGGGCGAGCATCATGGGGACGCCCTATGTCATCCTTGCCCGGTCGATCCCGCCCGAGCGCACGGGGGTGTATATGGGCATTTTCAACATGATGATCGTCATTCCGATGCTGATCCAGACGCTGACTTTGCCGCTTTACTACGAGAGCCTGCTGGGCGGCGATCCGCGCAATGTCATCCTGCTGGCCGGTGGATGCCTGATCGTTGCGGCGCTGCTGTGCCTGCGGGTCAAGGATGCTGCCGCCGATCAGTGAGCCGCTGCGCCGCGCGCTTTCTGGATGGCGTGGACCGCCCAGGCGATGACCGCGCCGAGAGCGAGGCCGAATATCCCGTCTAGCGTCGCCTTGACGATCCAAGTCAACGCACCGGAGATGGCAGGAACGGCGGAGCCGACGGAGGTGCCGATACTGCTGACCAGGTCCTCGGGAGCGTGAAAGCCTAGCCCGCCTGCGCCGTGCAGGATGATCTGACCGCCGACCCACAGCATGGCGGCGGTGCCGATGATCGACAGCCAGCGCATGACGACGGGCATCGCGACCAGCAGACCGCGGCCCAGCGCCCGCGATGCGGCATTGCTGCGTTCGGCCAGGTGAAGGCCGATGTCGTCCATTTTGACGATCAGGCCGACGACGCCATAGACCACGGCGGTGATGCCGATGCCGACAACTGCAAGCACCGTGCCCTGCTGAACCAGAGGACTGTCGGCCACGTCGGCGAGCGCGATCGCCATGATTTCCGCCGACAGGATGAAGTCGGTTCGGATTGCGCCGCCGACCCGCTCCGCCTCGAACGCCGCGACATCCTCGATCGGCCCCTCGACGGTTGCGCCATGCTTATCGCCACCGACCGCCTCGATGACCTTTTCGGCACCTTCGAAGCACAGGAAGGCACCGCCCAGCATCAGCAGCGGGGTGATCGCCCAGGGCAGGAACGCGCTGAGCAGCAGCGCGACGGGGAGCAGGATGAGCAGCTTGTTACGCAGCGATCCCTTGGCGATCTTCCAGATGATCGGCAATTCGCGTTCCGGAGTGAATTCGGTGACATAGCGCGGGGTGACCGCCGCATCGTCGACCACCACGCCGGCCGCCTTGCTCCCCGCCTTGGCCGCCGCTGCGCCGATGTCGTCGATCGATGCCGCGGCCATCTTGGTGATGCTGGCGATATCGTCGAGCAAGGCGACCAGACCTGAAGGCATAAGGGGAGTGCTCCATTGCAACTATGCGATACCGAGCCTTAGTCGAGCATGACCGTCTGCTCAATTACCGGCCGTTCGATTACTGGCCGTCATGACCCGTAAAGCGACAAAATATACGCATGAAGGGGGTCCGACTGTCTCCTTTGTCGCCTTAGCGCGGCCGGACAGGGGCGCGACAGGACAGGGGCGCGACAGGAGCGCGGCGAAGGAGAAGGATGAGCGGCCATAGGCCCGGAACATATCAGGGCCGCGGCATGTAGGACAGCGATAGCTGGAGCGGGAAAGTTGGCGGAGACGGAGGGATTCGAACCCTCGGTGCCGCATTCACAGCACGCCGGTTTAGCAAACCGATGGTTTCAGCCACTCACCCACGTCTCCGCACCTTTTGAGAGGCACCGGCGGCCTATAGCCAGCGTCTCGGCCTGTGGCAACGGGGATGTTCGGGCGCCCAACGATGCGCCCGCCGGAGCGATTCCGCGCGGCCCGGACTCGCTTGGCCGCGAAAGCGAGTCGGTTCGTCGCGCGATTCATTGCAGCGACAGCTTGGCCATTCATGCTAATGTATCGGTTGCTGCGCGGTTCGCACAATCACGTATCGATGGCGGGGATTTTTACGATGGGTATCAGGCTGAAATCGGCTGCGCGGACGCTGGGGACGCTGCTTGCCGCACTCACCCTCTCCCTTTCCGGTCCCGCCTTTGCACAAGTCCGGTCGATCGACCCCAATCAGGCGATCGATGCCGATCTCGACCGGCCCGCCACGCCTGCCGCCCCTGCGCCGGGTCCCGAATGGTCGACCGACGGGCTGGCCAACGACCAGCAGACCGCCACGGCGCCGCCGACGACGACCGGCAGCGCCGACGTGCCGGTGCCCGCCGCATCGCCATCGGCCAGTGGCCAGACATTCCAGCGCGACGACCTGATCGGTGCGGCCGAGGGCGTGTTCGGACAGGGAGCCGAGGGGCTGGGCCGGATCATCGAGAATATCCTGAGCGAACAGGGCGAACCCAATGGCTATATCGTCGGGCGCGAGGTCGGCGGTGCGTTCGTATTCGGGCTGCGTTACGGTTCGGGCACGTTACACCACCGCGTCGAGGGCATGATGCCAGCCTATTGGACGGGACCGTCGCTGGGCATCGATGCCGGTGCCAATGCGGGCAGCACGTTCGTTCTGGTCTATAATCTGCATGACAGCGAAGAATTATATCACCGCTTTCCCGCGGGCGAAGGCGCCGCCTATCTGGTCGGCGGATTCAACGCCAGCTACATGCGGCGCGGCGATGTGGTGCTGATCCCGATCCGCCTGGGCCTGGGCGCGCGGCTGGGCGTCAATGTCGGCTATATGAAGTTTTCCAAGCGGCAACGCTGGCTGCCGTTCTGACGGCAGTGGTCGCCGGATACTGCACTTATTGTCCGGTTGCGCTCGCCATGATGCAAGAGTGGCACCCGCCGACGAGCCTGGGCACCGTTCAATAGGTGAGCAGCGTGTCGCAATTTATTCCGGCGATCGCCAGTCTGGCGCGGCCGCCGAGTGCCGCCAGCTCGATCAGGAATAGCGCGCCGACGGGATCACCACCGACCTGCCGGACCAGCGAGGCCGCCGCGCCGACCGTGCCGCCGGTGGCGAGCAGATCGTCGAGCAAGAGCACGCGCGCGCCCGGCGCAATCGCATCGGCATGGATTTCAAGCCGGTCACGGCCATATTCGAGGCCGTAATCGGCACCATGCACCAGCGCGGGAAGTTTGCCCGGTTTGCGCACCGGCACAAGACCGATGCCGAGCGCCAGCGCAAGCGGGCCGCCGAACAGGAAACCGCGCGCCTCGACCGCGACAATGACGTCGGGCGCGAATGTGGCGGCACGCGCGGCGAGCAGATCGACCGCGCCGCGCAGCAAGGCCGCATCGGCGATCATCGGGGTGATGTCGCGGAACTGGATGCCGGCTTTCGGAAAATCGGGGATGATGCGGATGGCCGCGTCTATCGCCGCCAACATCGCCGCAGCAGTGCCGTCCGCCGACGTTGCGCCATGCATCGTCGGCGGACCGGCCATTATTTCTTCTTGTCGGCCCAGATCGTCTGGTAGGACATATAGGCAAGGATGGTGAAGACGATCAGGAAGCCGAGCGCCGCCCAGCCGATCCTGAGCCGATTTTCGAGTTTCGGCTCGGCGGTCCAGACGAGGAAGGCGCTGACGTCCTTTGCCATCTGGTCGATCGTCGCTTCGGTTCCATCGTCGTAGGTGACCTGACCGGCGGCGGTCAGCGGCGGGGTCATGGCGATGTTGAGACTGTGGAACCAGGGATTATAGTGGAGGTTCGGCCCGGGCCGCAAATCAGCCGGCAGATTGGCCGGAACCGCGCGATAGCCGGTCAGCAGCGAATAGATATAATCATCATGGCCTTCGCGTGCCTTGACGATCAGCGACAGATCGGGCGGCACGGCATTGTTATTGGCGGCGCGTGCGGCGATTTCATTCGGGTAGGGCGAAGGAAAGCGATCCGCCGTGCTGCCCGGACGGGTTGCGTTCTCACCCGTGTCGGGGTTGATCGACGATACCGTAAACTGGCCTGCGATCGCCTTGGTCTGCGCTTCGTCATAGCCGAGCGCCTCGAGATCGCGGAACGCCACGAGGCTGATGCCATGGCAGGCGGCACAGACTTCCTGATAGACTTTCAGCCCGCGCTGCAGCTGGGCCCGGTCGAATTGTCCGAACGGCCCGCTGCTGGGCAGAGCGGCATCGCGCACCTCTTCATGGAACGGGGCAGCCTCATCCACTTCGGCAGGGTTGGCGGCCATTTCCCACAAGGTACTGACGAGCGCGAAAATGAGCGCGGTGCAAAAGATGAAACCGGCACCGATGCCGAACAGGCGAACCATTCAAATATTCCTTTCCGGCCGATGTCAGGCGGGTTGCGGGGCGCCGAGCATCGTCGTTTCGGTTGCGCCGTGACGGTCGCCCTTGCCGCTCAATACCGCTTGCGTGATCGACATCGGCAGCGGTTCCGGCCTTTCGAAACGCGAGAGCAGCGGGATGATGATCAGGAAGTGAGCAAAATAGTAGAGCGCTGCAACCTGGCTGAGCGGCACCCAGAACCCTTCGGCCGGCATGTTGCCGCAAACGCCAAGGATAAGGATATCGGCCAGCAGGACCCAGAAGAATTTCCGGTAGAGCGGGCGATAGTTGGCCGAGCGGATCGGCGAGCGGTCGAGCCACGGCAGGAAGAACAGCAAGGCGATCGACCCGAACATCGCGATGACGCCCCAAAGCTTTGCATCAATCCACAGGAAATTGAAGGTAAAGGCCTTCAAAATCGCGTAAAATGGCAGGAAATACCATTCCGGAACGATGTGCGCGGGGGTGGAAAGCGGGTTTGCCGGGATATTATTGTCCGGGTGGCCGAGCAGGTTGGGCGCAAAGAATGTGACCGCCACAAACAGGATCAGGAACACGCCAAGGCCGAAACCGTCCTTCGACGTGTAATAAGGGTGGAACGGCACGGTATCCTGCTCCGACTTCACATCGAGCCCGGTCGGGTTATTCGAGCCTGGAATGTGCAGCGCCCAGATGTGCAGGATGATGACGCCTGCGGTGACGAACGGCAGCAGATAGTGCAGCGAGAAAAAGCGGTTGAGGGCGGCATTGTCCGGCACGAAACCGCCGAGCAGCCATTCGCGCAACGGCTCACCGATCAGCGGGATGGCCGAGAAGAAGCCGGTGATGACCTGCGCGCCCCAGAAGCTCATCTGACCCCAAGGCAGCACATAGCCCATGAACGCGGTCGCCATCATGAGGAGAAAGATCACCACGCCGAGCAGCCACAGCATTTCGCGCGGCGCCTTGTACGAACCATAATAAAGGCCGCGGAAGATGTGGATATAGACCACGATGAAGAAGAAGCTCGCGCCGTTCATATGCGCATAGCGCAGCATCCAGCCGGCATTCACATCCCGCATGATATGTTCGACGCTGTTGAAGGCGATGCCGGTGTTGGCCGAATAATGCATCGCCAGAATGATGCCGGTGACGATCTGCAGCACCAGCGCGAACCCGGCGAGGACGCCGAAATTCCAGAAATAATTGAGATTGCGCGGCACCGGATAGCCCGCACCGATCGCGCCATAGACGAGCCGCGGCATCGGCAGGCGTTCGTCGAGCCACTGTGTGAAGCCATTGGCAGGCTTATATTCTTTTGCCCAAGGGAAGCTCATTCTCTTGCTCCTCAGCCGATCAATACGGCGGTTTCGGACGTGAACTCATAAGGCGGCACCACCAGGTTGAGCGGAGCCGGCCCTTTGCGGACACGTGCGGCAGTATCATAATGCGAACCGTGACACGGACAGAAATATCCGCCGAAATCGCCCTTGGCTTCCCCTTCGGCAGCGCCCAGCGGGACGCAGCCGAGGTGAGTGCAGACGCCGAGCGTGATGAGGAACGCTTCCTTGCCGGGTTTGGTCCGTTCGGCGAGGGTTTGCGGATCGCGCAGTTCGTCGGTCGGCACGGCATTGGCTTCGGCGATTTCCACCGGCGTCAGGTGGCGGACGAAAACCGGCTGTTTGCGCCATGTCGTCTTGATCGCCTGACCTGGCGCGATCGCCGCGACATCGAGTTCGGTGGTCGAGAGCGCGAGCACATCGGCCGACGGCGCCATCTGATACAGCAAGGGTGCGATGGCGGCGACAGCGCCCACTCCGGCAAAGCTGATAGTGGCGATATGGATGAAATCGCGGCGGCGCACACCATCGGCCGGCGATCCACCATCTTTCGTTGCGACATCGGCTGTCATGCAGAAACCCTAAATATTGCCCTTGGAAGACGGGCGTTATCGCTACCGACGCGCTGTGCCAATGATAGGGGCGATGACGATGGCGATGACCGTGGCACGGATATGCCCAATTGTCGTCGCCTTCGCAGCGTCGAATTTTGCGGCCTGATAGCGGCGGGCAGCGCTGTTGCCAATGGCAAATTGGCGCTTTCGCGACCATACGGACATTGGTCCATTGCCCGGAGGGAATTCATCCGACAAAGCGATTTTGATGCGCCCTGCCCTTGCCCTGATCGAACCGGAAATCGCCGGCAATGTCGGTGCGGTCTTGCGTACCGCCGCCTGTCTGGGGGTGGACGTGCATATCGTCGAGCCGTGCGGCTTTGCCTTTTCCGATCGCGCGCTGAAACGCGCGGGCATGGATTATATCGCCATGGCGCGCATCACGCGCCACGGGGATCGTGCGGCATTCATGGCGGCGATGGCGGCAGCGGGACGGCGGATGGTGCTGATGACCACCGATGGCGATTCGCGGATCGACGATTTTGCGTTTGCAACCAGCGACATCATCATGCTGGGGAGCGAGAGCAAGGGCGCTCCGGCGGATGTCCATGCCGCAGCGGCGGCGCGGCTGCGCATCCCGTTGCTGGCGACCGCGCGCAGTTTCAATATCAGCGTGGCAGCCGGTATCGCGATTGCCGAAGCGCTGCGCCAGACGGGAGGATATCCGCCATGACCGACGCAGCAGCAGCCGCGATCGAGAGCCGCAAGCAGGCGGCGCGCGACTGGTTCGAGGGGTTGCGGACGCGCATTTGCGATGCGTTCGAGGCAATCGAGCGCGAAGCGGGCAGCGATGCACGGTTCGACTATATCGCCTGGGACCGGGAAGGCGACGGCGTGACCCCCGGCGCGATCGCCGACGGCGGTGGCGGCGGCGGGGTGCGCGGGGTGATGAAGGGCAAGGTGTTCGAAAAGGTCGGCGTCAATGTATCGACCGTAGGCGGCGAATTTTCCCCCGATTTTGCCGGCCAGATCAATGGCGCGGGGGAGGACCCGCGGTTTTTTGCCACCGGAATCAGCCTGGTCGCGCACATGGCCAACCCGCATGTCCCGGCGGTGCACATGAACATGCGTTTTCTGGTGACGACAAAATGCTGGTTCGGCGGCGGGGCCGACCTCAATCCGCCAATCCCCTATGCCGAGGATACCGACGCGTTCCACGCGCACTTCCGGGCGGCGTGCCAGCCCTATGGCGCGGAACTTTACGAGCGGTACGCCAAATGGGCCGAGGATTATTTCTTCATCCCGCATCGCGGCGTGGCGCGCGGGGTGGGCGGCATATTCTACGACCATCTCGATGCCGACAGCGAAACGATGTTTGAACGCAATTTCGCCTTTACCCGGGCAGTCGGCGAGGCGTTTTTGAGGGCCTATCCGCCGATCGTCAGGCGGCGGATGGCGATCCCGTTCACCGACGAGGATGTCCACACGCAGCGCGTCTGGCGCGGGCGTTACGCCGAATTCAATCTGGTGCATGACCGCGGCACGTTGTTCGGCCTGAGAACCGGCGGCAATATCGAGGCGATATTGATGAGCCTGCCGCCGCTGGCCGCCTGGGACTGAGGCGCAAAAAAAGGGCGCAGCGATGGTCCGCTGCGCCGCTATTTTTCCGGATCGGTTGTTCAGGCAAAAACGTCGCTGGCGTCGTTGGAAACCAGCGCGCGATAGATGCCGGCCGGGATTGCGACATAGGCAAGCGCGATCGGGATGCCGATCACGAAGGCGACGATCAGCGTCGTCAGCATGACCCCGGTGCCCGGTTCGCCGCCGCCCGCCGCCATTGCGCCCGCCATGCCGATCCCGGCAACCAGGCCGACGACCATGAAAAGCACCAGCGCAGCGACCATCAGGACGACGAGGTAGCCGACGATGCTCCACTGCGACGCTCTGGTCAGCTGCCAGGAGGTCGTGATGCCGTAGAGAGGATTGATGCTGCGTGCGTCGGCCATGGCGGGTCCGAGGCAGGACAGGCGCGCGGCAATCCACAAGAAAAAGACCAGCAGCAGCGGAACGAGGACGAGAGCAAGGCCGCCCATCGCCGCAGGCGATCCGCCGCCCGCCGCGCCGAACCCGACCAGCAGGCCGATCGGCAAGGCGATGACGATCACCAGCAGGACGACCAGCGCGATCTGGGCGAGCAGAGACATTGCGCCCGCGCCGAGCCCGTAAAGGACTGCGCCCGCCGGTTCTTCCGTCCCGTTCGACATGCCGTGCCGCCATGCTGCATAATAGCTCGCCGACTGGATGATATTGCCGACGATCGCGATCAGGAAGAAACCTGCGCCGAGGCCGGCAAACATCGCCATCGGGTCGCCACCATTGGCCATCATTGCCTGCGGATTGAACAGTTGGTCCATGCTGCCGCCGAGGATCGCGAGCTGCAGGATCTGCGGGATCAGCACGCCGGCTGCGACATAGATCAGGATCATCCGGAAATGGGCGGACAGAAATGCCATGCCTTGGGACCAGGCTTCGCCGATGGTAAAATTTTTCATTGGACCCCCTTTTGACGATCGACCGATGCGCCATCGAACATGGTCCGGTTGTGACAGCGGATTCGGCAATGTCTACCCCTGCGATGCCGCCGCTGCGCTTGCGTCCACCATTGCATGCGGGCTAGTCGGCCCGCATGTCGCCCGCCGCTCTACCCATCGAGGCCGTCGAATGGCAGACCAGCGCCGCGCCGGTGGCCTACCCGGACGCGCTGGCCAGCATGGAGGCGCGCGCCGCGGCGATCCGCGACGCAGGCGCGGCGGAGCGTGTCTGGCTGCTCGAACATCCGCCGCTGTACACCGCCGGGACCAGCGCCGACCCGGCCGAGCTGATCGACAGCCGGTTTCCCGTCCATGAGGCGGGGCGCGGCGGGCGGTACACCTATCACGGGCCAGGGCAGCGGGTCGGCTACATCCAGATCGACCTGGGGCGGCGGGGCCGCGACATCCGCGCATTTGTCCATGCCACCGAAGGGTGGATGATCGCGACGCTGGGCGATTGCGGACTGGCTGCGCGCCGGGCCAAGGGACGGATCGGCATCTGGTGCGACGATGCGCACGGCCGCGAGGCCAAGGTGGGCGCGATTGGCGTGCGGGTGCGCCGCTGGGTCACGCTGCATGGCCTGTCGATCAATGTCAGTCCCGACCTGTCGCATTTTGGCGGGATCGTGCCATGTGGCATCGCCGATTTTCCGGTGACCAGTCTGGCCGCACTGGGGTTGCCGGCAACGATGGCCGATGTCGATGCGGCGTTACGGCGGCATTTTCCCGCCTTCCTCGATGCGCTCGAAAATGCAAAGGTCCCGCCGGTGCCGCACGGCGCCGATTAACGCCAGCGTCGACCCGGCGCTGCTCGACTTGGCGCGAAACTGACGGCACAGATGGTTTTTTCGGTTAGAGGCGGCGACATGCGCAAACATGATCTAGCAATGATGGTGTCGGCATCGATTCTAGCATTGACCGGATGCGACGCAGTCGGCGGCAGCAGCGCCGATACGACGATGAAAAATGTCGAGATATTGCCTGGCACCGCCAGCGACGAAATGATCACGCTCGATGCGGCGAGCGGCGATGGCACGGCCGTCGATACCAGCGCTGCGGTCGGCCCGGTGATTCCTGGTGTCGCCGACGATAAAGACGATGACGCGGATGCGCCCGACGGGGATAGCCCGGCACCGCCCGGGGATGATGCCGACCCGCCCGAGGCTGGCGGCGGCGACGTAGTCATCCGCCCGCCCGCCAGCGGCGCGGAGCCGGATGCACCGGCCAAGAAATGACGCGGAGCCGGATACACCGGCCCGGACGTGAGCTTGTCTATCGGCCCGCCGCAGGGCCCGCCGCCGGGGACCTACCATTGTCCGCAGACCGGCCAGATGGCCCGGCATGCGTATTTTATGCGAGGCCCAGCAGCTTGTGGGTTTGCAGGCTCAATCGCCAGTGCGGGTGGCGAAGCGCAAAATCGACGGCGGCGTCGACATTGGCCCGTCCCTGCGCGTCGTCCACCCCCCGGTCGTCCATCGGCTGGATCAGGCGATGCGAGAAATCCCAGCTGTCCATCGCGGCGATATCGCTGCCCGCCTGCGGCCAGACCAGTTTAAGTTCGTCGCCCGATGTCTGGACGACGATGCTGCCTGCCTTTGGACTGATGCAAATCCAGTCGATACTGCGCGGGACCGGCAGCGTGCCGTTGCTTTCGATGGCGATTTCGAACCCTGCGCCGTGCAGCGCACCGATCAGCGCCACGTCGACCTGCAACATCGGTTCGCCGCCGGTGAGCACGACATAGCGATGGTCGATGCCCTGCCCCCAGCAGGCAGCGATGGCGGCAGCGAGCGCCGACGCATCGGCAAAGCGCCCGCCACCCGCACCGTCCATCCCGACAAAATCGGTATCGCAGAAGCGGCAGATGGCAGCGGCGCGATCCTGTTCCCGCCCCGACCACAGATTGCAGCCGGTAAAACGGCAGAACACCGCGCGCCGCCCGCTGCGCATCCCTTCGCCCTGGAGGGTCAGGAACATTTCCTTGACCGCATAGCTCATGGCAGCTGTGGCAGCCGGGCATAAAGCGTCGGGTCGGGCAGGCCCGCCTCGACAAAGCCCTTGGCGCGCAGACGGCAGGCATCGCATTCGCCGCAGTGCAGCCCGTCCGGCGTCGGATCATAGCAGGTCCAGCTCAACCCGGCATCGAGGCCGAGGCGGTGGGCTTCGCTGGCAATGTCTGCCTTTGTCATGTGGAGCAGCGGGGTTTCGAACAGGAAGGGATCGCCCTCCACCCCCGCTTTGGTGGCGAGATTGGCGGTGGCGGCAAAGGCATCGACGAACGCCGGGCGGCAATCGGGATAGCCCGAATAGTCGAGCGCGTTGACGCCGACATAGATGTGCCGCGCCGCCCGCGCTTCGGCCAGACCGAGCGCGAGGCTGAGGAAGATGGTGTTGCGCGCGGGCACATAAGTCACCGGAATACCGGGCTGGACGCCATGTTTCGGCACCGCTGTATCCGAAGTCAGCGCCGACCCGCCAAAGCTGCGCAAATCCAGCGGCACGATCAGATGTTCGGCAAGATCGAGCATCACGGCGATTCGCGCGGCGGCGGCGAGTTCGAGCCGGTGGCGCTGGTTATAATCGACGGTGAGCGCAATGACGCGGTAGCCAGCCTCTCGCGCCAATCCGGCGCACACCATCGAATCAAGACCGCCCGAAAGCAGGACGACGGCAAGGCGGGGATCGAGCATGGCGCGGCATTAGCCCGAGTTGGGGCGGCGGTGAAGACCGCGCATGACAGGGACCAGCGCAAATATCCGGGCAAAAAAAGGACCGCCCCTTTTGCAACGGGCGGTCCGAGTCGGATCCGTCAGGATCTGCTAGGGAGGAAGTGAGCCACATAAACGGGTTCACGCCCACCAAGATGGCGGTTCATGGTTAAGATTTGATTACTGTCGGCGATCAGCCCGTCAGCCGCACGTCCCGGTGCGTCGCGCCTCGAAAGCGAGGCTGAACGGCGCACCGTTGGCGATGCCCTGGGTATCGACCTGCACCAGCCGGTTGGTTTCGCGGCGGATGGTGGTGCGGCCGTGCCCTGCGCCGGGACAGGTATAATGGACCGTCACCGCCTGCGGCGTATCTTCGATGATGTAACGCGAACATTGGATGCGATCATGCCGCAGCTGGATGAGCTGGCGGCCATCGGACAGGCAGATGCCGCGCGAGGCCGCCGGATCGTCGGCATCGCGCAGCTGCCACTGGCCGTGTTCGAGCGCATCGAGCATCGCCATCGTCGGCGTCTGCGCGACGGCGGGCACCGACGCCAATATGGCTGCAACCATCAGCAGTGGGAGGCGGAAAGAGACGATCATGGCTTCGATCCAAAAGGGCCCGGACGTTGCCGGATGGGAAGATGCGACCCCTTTGCTGCATCAGGATTAGGGCGAAGGCGGGGCCGTTGCAACCGTCCGGTCGCGGAACCGCCCTAATGCCTGACAGATGAACGGTTGTTTTACAGCGACGAACCGAAGCAGCCCGTCAATGCGCCACCGGGGTCAGCGCCGGATCGATGGGAAACACCCGCGAGCAAAAGGCGCAATCGACCGAAATCATGCCGTCGTCGCCGATCATGTCGGCGCGTTCGGCGGAGGGGAACCGCGACAAGACCGATGCGAGATAGGCAGGGTCGCAGCGGCACCCGCGCACCAGCCGTGCGCCATGGCTGACCCGCACCTCCGCCTCGTCATGATAGAGCCGCCAGACCAGTGCCTCGAGGCTGAGATCGGGCGCGGTCAGTTCGGCGGGTTTGAGCGTTTCAGCCAGCGTCGCGACATGCTGCCACGCCGCATCGGCATGCACCCGTTCGCCGCGCACATCCAGCCGCTCGCCGCCCAGCTCTCCGCTCGCCAGCTGCTGGATCAGCACTCCGCCGGCAACGCAGCCATGCGCGGGATGCTGGTCGACCGCGACACGGATGACGGTCGGCACCTGTTCCGACTGGCGGAAATATTGTTCGACCGCATCGGCGAGCGTCGCGCCTTCCAGCGGCACGATGCCCTGATAGCGTTCGTCGGTCGATGCCGTATCGAAGGTAAGCGCGAGGAACCCCTTGCCGAACAGCGCGAACAGCGTGGGGTCAGCCCCCGCCGCGACCAGCCGGTCGGTGTCGAACGACAGGTAGCCGCGCAATTGCCCGGCGACATAATCGCAGACGAGCAGCTTGATCGGGCCATTTTCGGTCTGTGCCTGGATGGTCAGCTGGCTGTCCGCACTTTTGAGCGTCGAGCCGAGCAGCGCGGTCAGCACCAGCGCCTCCGCCAGCACGCGTTCGGCCACGGGGGGATAGGTGTGCGCTGCGAGGATGGTGTTGAGCACCGGGCCCAGCCGGACCACCCGCCCGCGCGCATCGTCTGCGGCCAGCGTGAAGATGAGGGTGCGGTCGAACCCGGTTTCGTCGGCAGCGATGCTCACAATTTCTCCAGCGCCCAGAGCAGCACGGATTTCTGGGCGTGCAGGCGGTTTTCAGCTTCGTCCCAGATCAGCGATTGCGGACCGTCGATCACTGCCGATGTCACCTCTTCATCGCGGTGCGCAGGCAGGCAGTGGAGGAAATGCGCGCCGGGTGCAGTAAGGTCCATCAGCCGTCGATCGACCTGATAAGGGGCCATGGCGGCGAGTTTATTATGGGCATGCTGTTGCCCCATCGACACCCAGGTGTCGGTGACGACGACATTGGCGCCTGCCACCGCATCGGCGGCATCGCGGTGGATGGAGACGGTCGCGCCACGGGCGCGGGCGGCATCGATGAAGGCGGGATCGGGATCATAGCCCTGTGGACAGCCGATGCGGACCGCGAATTTGAACAGCCCGGCAGCCTCGACGATCGAATTGAGGACATTGTTGCCGTCGCCCAGCCAGGCAAGCTGCAAGCCGGGCAGCGCATGGCCATGTTCCACCAGGGTCAGCAGATCCGCGACGATCTGGCACGGGTGCGACAGATCGGTGAGGCCATTGATGACCGGAACAGTGGCGTGGGCTGCCATATCCTCGATCTTGGCATGATCGTCGGTGCGGATCATGATCGCATCGACATAGCGTGACAGGACGCGCGCGGTGTCCGCCACATCCTCCCCGCGCCCGAGCTGCATGCCGCCTGCGTCCATGACGATGCTGGTGCCGCCGAGCTGGCGGATCGCCATGTCAAAACTGACGCGGGTGCGGGTCGAGTTTTTCTCGAAGATCATGCCGAGGACATGCCCTGCCAGCGGCGCGTCGGCATCGGGGCGGCCCTTTGGCCAGGCCTGCCCGTCGATCGTCCGGCGCGCCGCCTTGCGATCGATCGCATTGGCGAGCATCGCAGCGACGGCATCGCCACCGGCATCGGACAGACTCAGGAAATGGCGCATTTTCTACTCCGTTCCTCCCCCCCCCCCGCTTAGGGGAAAGGGAAGACTTTAGGCTGCCTTCGGCATCTCGTAATTCGCCGCGCCAGCCGAGAGTTTCTCGACAAATTCGTCGATATGCGCCTGTTCGATGGTGAGCGGCGGCAGGACGCGCAGGGTGTTGTCCCCGGCCGCGACGGTCAGCAGCCCGTGATGGTCGCGCAGATGCGCGACGAACGCGCGGGTTTCGTGCGTCATGGTGAGGCCGAGCATCAGCCCCTTGCCGCGCACCCCGGTGAACAAGTCCGGATAATTGCCGATGAACTGTTCGAGGGCGGCGCGCAGGCGGTCCCCGGTGGCGGTGACATGGGCGAGGAATTCGTCATTGGCGACGACATCCCACACCGCATTGCCCGCCGCCATCGCCAGCGGATTGCCACCGTAGGTCGAGCCATGAGTGCCGGCGGTCATGCCGCGTGCAGCGCGTTCGGTGGCGAGACACGCGCCCATCGGAAAACCGCCGCCGATACCCTTTGCGGTGGCGAGAATATCAGGGACGACGCCATAATGTTCGTGCGCGTAAAGCTTGCCGGTGCGCGCGACGCCGCACTGCACTTCGTCGAGCACCAGCATCAGGTCATGCTCGTCCGCCGCGGCGCGCAGGCCGGTCATGAAAGCCTGCGAGGCCGGGCGCACGCCGCCTTCACCCTGGATCGGTTCGACGAGGAAACCGGCGGTGTTCGGGCCGATCGCGGCAAGCGCGCCGTCGAGATCGTCGAATTCGACATATTTGAAGCCAGCGAGCAGCGGCGCAAAGCCCTTGTGCATCTTGTCCTGATTGCTCGCGGAAATCGTCGCCATCGTCCGGCCGTGAAAGGCGTTCTTGAAGGTGATGAGTTCGTGGCGGTGCGTATCGCCGGCCGACTGATGATAGGCGCGCGCGGTCTTGATCGCGCATTCGACCGCTTCTGCGCCCGAATTGGTGAAGAACACAGTGTCGGCAAAGGTCGTATCGACGATGCGCTGGGCGAAAGCCTCCCCCTGCGGGCTGCCGTAGAGGTTCGAGACATGCATCAGCGTTGCCGCCTGATCGGCGATCGCCCTGGTCAGATGCGGGTGGCCATGACCGAGCAGGTTGACCGCGATGCCGCTGGCGAAATCGAGCGCGCGGGTGCCGTCCTCGCCGATCAGATACGCCCCCTCGCCGCGCACCGGGCGAAAGCCGCAGCGCGGATAGACGGGCATCAGCGGAGTGATCGACATGGGTTGGCCCTTTCCAAGCAAAAAAGGCGACCCCGGATGCGGGCCGCCGTCGTTACATCCCGGCTTTACTGCGCCCGGTGCGCGGAATCAATCATGGCCGGTCAGGCCGCAACCCTCACCTCCGCAAATGCCTCCGCCGTGATGGTCAGCGACCGTTTGCGCGCGGCGTGATCAAAGATCGAGCTGGCGACGATCACTTCGTCAACCCCGGTGCGGGCAGCGAACGCCGCGATGCCGCGCGCCACATCGTCTGCGGTACCGATCGCGCTATACTGCAGGACATGGTCCAGCATGGCGCGGGCTTGCGGCGTCAGGCTTTGCCGATAGCCCGCCTGCGGCGGCGGCAGCCGCCCGGGCGCGCCGGTCCGCAGACTTATGAATGCCTGCTGCTGGCTGGTGGCGATCAGTTCCGCTTGCGCCATGCTATCCGCCGCAAACACGTTCAAGGCGGCAGCGGCATAGGGCCTGTCAAGCTGGGCCGAAGGTCTGAAATTGCGGCGATAGGCATCGAGCGCGGGGAGCAGCGCATCGGGCGCGAAATGGCTGGCAAAGGCATAAGGCAGCCCCAGCATCGCTGCGAGCTGCGCGCCGAACATGCTTGATCCCAATATCCACAACGGCACGTTCGATTCCGCGCCCGGCGTGGCGATGATCCCCAGCGCCTCGTCACCGCCGAGCAATTCCTGCAATTCCAGGACATCGCGCGGGAACTGGTTTTCGTCGCTGGCAAGGTTGCGCCGCATCGCCTGCGCGACGCGCTGGTCGGAACCGGGCGCACGGCCCAGTCCCAGATCGACCCGACCGGGAAACAGCGCCTCCAATGTGCCGAACTGTTCGGCGATCGCCAGCGGAGCGTGGTTGGGCAGCATGATGCCGCCCGATCCGATGCGGATGGTCGATGTCGCGGCACCGACATGCGCGAGCACCACCGACGTCGCGCCGCCCGCCACCCCGGCCATGCCATGATGTTCCGCCACCCAGTAACGGGCAAAACCCAGTCGCTCGACATGGCGCGCCAGATCGGCGGCATTAGCGAGCGCCTGCGACACTGTGCCGCCTGCGACGACGGGGACGAGATCAAGCAGTGAGAGTGCGGTCATGGCCACCAAGATGGTGACAGCCGGGCACAGCGGCAAGATAAAACAGCGTTGGTCAGCGTTGCAACCGCGAGCGCAGACAAACGGCCGACCAGGCGCCACCGGACATCAGACGTCCAGCCGCCGCAACAACAGGGTCATTTCCCCCGGCCGGTCTTATCCTGCAATTCGTCGATCCGCTGGGAGGCCTGTGCTTTGGTCAGCGACGCATCGAATTCCTCGCCTGCTTCCTCGCACAAGGTTTGCAGATAGGATGCTTGCGCTCCGGTCATTTCCTCATCGCCGGTCGTCCAGTCGGCCGGGTCTTTTTCGGCATTGGATGTCGGGTGCTGTTTCGGGTTTTCGTCGATCATCGATCGTCTCCTTCGTTCGGATCAACGTCGATGTTCGCCAAATGTTTCCTGTACCAATCGGCATAATCCGTGTTTTTCGCCATGTGCCGGTTGAGGTCGGGCGCACCGTCGGTCCACCACGGCGGGCCGCGTTCGCCCAACCGCTGTTTCGCCGCGTCGACTTGCTGCCGCGCGGTTGCTACCGATGCCGCATCGGCCATACGCAACCCCGTGCCGACCGCGCGGCGCGCATTCATGAGCTGGGTTACCGCCGCTGCCCGTGTCTCCGCGTCAAGCGCCGGGTTGATCGCTCGCCACAACCGTCCGCGAACGACGATATAGCGGCCATCCGGCGTGTGCAGCGGGGTCGATCGACGATCTGCAGGCGCGCTCTCAGTCCCCGCCGCCATCGCCGTCGCCGCCATGCCAATCTCCGCTACCACCGCTGGAGCCGCCGTTGGGCGACCGGCCTTTCCGGAACCGCATCAGGACGATAGCAATCACAAGCAGCAGCAGGGCAAAGCCGATTGCCGCGACGATGCTGTCCATAAGTCAGGTCCTTTCCGCCGGGCGCAGTCTAGCGGCTTGACCACAGGCTGCAATCCGGCTCGCGCAAACCCCGCCGTCCTGCTATATCATGATCATGGCCACCCTCCCTCGTTTCGTCCCTGTCCAGCCGCCTCGCACCTCCGACTGGGTCTCCGTCTGGCGCGGCTTTGCGGGCGAGCGGTTGCGCAACAGCGTGCACGGCTGGCCCGAACCGGCGTTCGATGTGCTGCACAAACGGCGCAAGGTGCTGGGTTTCACCGTGCATATCGTCTCCGAACCGGCGGCGGTCGAACGGGTGCTGCTGACCAACAAGGCCAATTATCTGCGCCCCGCCATCGCCCACCGCATCCTGTCCCCGCTGGTCGGTAATGGTCTGCTCAGCGCCGAGGGCGATGACTGGAAAACCCAGCGCAAGATCGTCGCGCCGACCTTTGCGCCCGGCATGGTCGCCAATATGGCGGCGACGATGGACGATTGTGCCATCGCCGAGGTCGCGCGCTGGCCCGAAGGCAATGCCCGCATCGACATGAGCGATGCCGCGACCAAAACGACGATGGCGATCATCGCGCACAGCCTGTTCGGCGGTGATGCACGACTGACCCAGGGGATCGCCAGCCGCCATATCGAGGCGCTGGTGATGGCGGGCGGACAAGCGCGGTTCACGACGATGCTGGGGCTGCAGGATTGGGACCCGAGCCCGACGATGCGCCGCGCCCGCGATGCGCGAACCTGGCTGCGCACGACGCTGGGCGAACTGGTGCGCGAACGCGGGCCGGATGGCGGCAGGACCGATGAGCAACGCAGCGACTTTTTCGGCAGCCTGATCCGGGCGCTGCACGGCGCATTCCCCGCGGAAGAGGCCGCGACATTAGCGGTCGACAATGCCGTGACCTTCTATGTCGCGGGGCATGAAACCACCGCCAATGCGCTCGCCTGGACGATCTATTGCCTCGCCGCGCAGCCGGTATTGCAGGAGGAGGTGCGCGCCGAAGCGAGAGCCGCGCTCGTTGCGCCGCCGGGTGAGCGGTTCGACAAGCTGACCCTGCTGCGCCAGTGCCTGGACGAAGCAATGCGGCTTTACCCGCCCGCGCCGCGTTTCGACCGCGAGGCACAGGCCGATGATGTGCTGAGCGGCGAACCGGTGGCCAAGGGCGATCTGGTGTCGATCTGGCCATGGGTTATCCAGCGGCACCGTGCGCTGTGGGACGACCCCGACCGCTTCGACCACCGCCGCTTCGCGCCCGAGGCACGGGCGGCGCAGCATCGTTACCAATATATCCCGTTCGGCGGCGGCCCGCGGGTGTGCGTCGGCGCGCGGTTCGCAACAATGGAGGCGCTGATCATCCTGGCCCGCTGGCTGGAGGCGCGGCGCTTTGCCCTGCCGCAGGGGTTCCGCCCCGATCCTGTAGGCGGTGTAACGTTGCGGCCGCGCGGCGGAATGCCGTTACTGGTGACTATGGTTTAGGGACACGGGATGGTGTCCGACGTGCGAGGCCACAAAATCGCATTCGCCTGCCGCGTGCGGGAAATAGGAACTGGCGCCGGACGATCCAACCGGGCGGAGTGCGGCCAGGTAAGGCGCCGCCTCGCAGCCGCCCTCCACCGGGATCAGCCGGATGGCCCGTCCAGCCCTATCATGATCACCAGATCGGCGGGCTCGCTGACCCTGTTTTCATCATCGACCACGACCAGCCGAAGTCGATAGCGTCCGGGGCCTAGCGTGTTTTCGACTAGTATCTGCGGCTTTGCGGATCGCACCATTTTGCCGGGCACCAGCACGGGCATCGGTTACACCCTGTCGAGCAACGTGAAGCGATATTCCGTGATTTTGCCGGGGGCCAGATCGCTTGATCGCGCGCCGCTCAGGATGAAATTCGTACCAGAGGAGACGGTGGGGCTGATGCGCGTTCCGTTCGCATCGACAATATCGAGGATGGCTGTAGGCTTTCCAGTATCCCTGACGATGACCGAAATCTGTGTCGGCTCGGATTCATTGCCCGCGTCGTCGACCACGACCAAGCGGAAGCGATTGACGCCGACAGGCAAAGCCGCAGCAGCGGTAGCGTCGACGGTTACAGTTGGATCTGGCTGCACGACCGGGATATTTGGCTTGAATATCGGCACGATATTATTCCCCTTGCGACATAATTCTGGCGGAAGGGTCCCTGCACATCAGACATGGGTCCCTGGCTTTCCGATCGTGCGCCGGAATATTCTGCGACATCCTGAGCGTTGGACATATGCTATTTTTGGCGCGCTTTCCACTGCTGCCTGTTTCGGCAAGAGACCGGCCTTGACCCGTCTTGGCACTTTTACGCATGCGCATTGGCAGACGGCCTGCCTTGGTCAATCGTCGAACCCCACGAACATCGCCGCTTCATCGACCGACTTGCGCGTTGATTCCACCGCGTTGGCGGGGAAGCTTTCATCCGGCCAGCCGAGCGCGATGCTTTTCATGATCACCTGATCGTCGGGAATCCCGGCATATTCGCGCACCACGGGCGATTGCATGATGCCCTGGCTGTTGATCACGGCGCCCAGCCCGCGCGACCAGGCGGCGTTGACCAGCGCGGTCGCAACCGCGCCGCAATCGAACGGGGTATCGTCGCTGCCATCGAGCACGCGATCATAGGTGACGATCACGCACACCGGCGCATCGAACTGGCGAAAGCCGCGCAGCACCCAGTCCTGGCGCATTTCGGCGTCGTCGCGGGCGATGCCCATGGCGGAAAAAAGCTGTTTGGCGACGCCGACCTGCCGGTCGCGATGCGGCCCGGCGAACGCCTGGCCGGTGCGGAATTCACGCGATTGCGGCACGCCTGCCAGCATCCGTTCGGTGTTGCCGGCGCGGATCCGATCGAGCGGTTCGCCAGTGACGACAGTGAAATTCCACGGCTGGGTGTTCATCGACGATGGCGCGCGCATTGCCAATGCCAGGATCTCCTCGATCAATGCGCGGGGCACCGGATCCGGCTTGTAGCCACGAATACTGCGGCGACCGAGGATAACGTCATCGAACTGCATGCATTGCCTCCTGAATGGCGCGATGGCCGTGTGGGCACCGGCCGATCATTCGACCGTAACGCT
>JANNMK010000270.1:0-4489 GCA_031397785.1 Sphingomonas sp.
GCATTTCGGCTTCGAGCGCCACCTGTGATGCAACGATATCATCGGCGACGATCGGGGCACCAACCATCAAGGGCTTGCCGGGAACGGGTGCATAGGCCGGAAGCAGTCGCGCCGCCTCATCGCTTCCGGCCGCCTCGAGCCCCGGCAGCGCAATGCCTGAGAAAGCATAGCGCGGTCCGGGCTGGACCGCAAAGGCGATGGTCAGCCGGTCTGCCCCGGCGTCGCGGCGCGCTTCGCTGACCAGCGTCGCGTCATAATAGCCCTCGTTGCGCAGCAATTGATCGATCAGACTGGTGTCGGTCACGATCCGGCGGTTCAGCTGGGCGCCGTTTGCCGGTTCGTCGTCCCCGGCGCGCAAAACCGACAGCCCGTCGAACCGCTGCTGGAACCTTTCGTCGGCAATCTCACCAAAACCGTCAAGCACCACACGATAGCGCAAGGCCTCGGCAACTGCGATCTCGACCGGCGCATCGCCGGTTCCGCTGACAACGGCCGCGCCGCTTGCATCGGCCATTACGCTTTCGTCGAGCGGGACCGGATCAGGCACGTCGCTTGCGACAATTTCGGGCGGCGGCAATTCCTCGATCGGTGCCAGCGGCACTGTAAAATCAGGCCAGACAACGCCCCAATCCTGCGCATCCTGTTGCGGCAATCCAGGCAGCGGTGCGGCAGGGTCCATCCCGGTGTCGCCATCGGGTTCAATTGGAGCCAGTGGCGGCAGGGCGTCGAGATCGTCCGGTGTCGGTTGGGCAAAGACCGGCCCAGCCAGCGATAGCGCCGCTAGGGGCAGCATCGCTGATGTCCAGAACAGAGATTTTACGGCGGTGAGCAAGACAGCGGCATTCTCGTGACGCCCGACCGCAGCGTAGGGCTTTTCCGCTGACCCGCCTTCACCAAAAACCGCCGCGATACAAGCCTTGCGGGCGTAACGAAGCGCCCAAGGCGTCAGATCGAGGCCGACAGTCTTTCCAGCATGGCGTGAACCGGATGGCCGCCCGGCTGTCCAGTGGCGCTCATCCCCGCCTCGACCTTGGCGACGCGAGCATGCAGATGCAGGCTGGCGTCGATCAGCCGCTGTGCGCCAGGGGGCAAATCCTTGTGAACCAGCGGATCGCAGTCAGGCGATGGACCCAGCCGATTATGGTCGTCCTGCGCTGCCATCGGCGACAATTCGCCCGCAGAAATGGCGCGCTGCAGCAACAGCCAAGCAATGATGTGCATCAGCCGCGTCGTCAGCCGCAGGGATTCGCAGGACAAGGCGATGCGCAAGGACGGATCGTGCCGGCCAGCCCAGTCGAACAGCGGGTCGTCGCCATCGACCGGCGAACTCAGGTCGAGTGCAGCATCGATATCGGCAGACACTCTGTCGGGACCGCGCGCCCGGTCGAACCATGCGCGGGCTTCATCGGCCAGAATCAGGGCATCGCCGTAAAGCGAATCGATAAGCGACCGATTCATCCGTCGGTCGATGGCAGCGGGGTCTTGCATGGTATCTCAAATCCGGTCCCATGGGTGAACCGCCGCCATCGGTCACCCGTCATAGTGCCGCCGCTTTGCACTGCGCATGCCGCATCGGCAATCGCTTCGCGGCGCATCATGTCCCGAATTGACGCTGCTGTTTGATCGCCGGTGCCATTCGGCGCCGCTCCCTGGTCAGGCAATGATGTCCGGGATCAACTGATCTTCCAGCCAGCAAATTTCATCACGCAGCCGCAACTTGCGTTTCTTCAGCCGCGCAACCGCAAGCTGATCGGGGATCGCCATATTCGCCAGTGCGGCAATGGCGCTGTCGAGATCGCGATGTTCGACCCTCAGAAATTCGAGCCGCCGGGTCATTTCGTCTCTGCTCATTCCGCCATGTTTATCCCAGCAGTTAGGGTTGGCAAGGCGGGAGACAGATGTTTGCCGGTGTTTGCCGGCCCAACGATTGGTCGCAGCTTAGACAACCCTTGCCGCACCGATGCAATTTTCGGGCGACAACCGCAAAAGCTTGTGGTCAATTTCTTGTTCGGGCTTGGCGACGGCACTCTGAGTCGCCGCTGCCCGAAGCCGGCCGACCGGACTGTCCGATCCGACCGGTTTGATCTGTGCGAGCCAAAGGAGATGCACCTATGAGCAAGTCCGCGACTGTCAGCAACAATCATGAAAACGCGCTCGCCGCTCGCCATGCCGAACTGGAAATCCGCCTCGCAAGCGAGGCGACCAGGCCGCATCCCGACAGCGCCCTGGTAACGCAACTCAAGCGGGCAAAGCTGCGGATCAAAGACAGCCTGCTCGGTCGCTGATAGGCATCTGCTGATCGACAATCGGCAGATTTATCGGCCCTGCCGAAACGGGCAGCTTCATCGGCCTTTTCGAAGCCCGGCAAAAATCCGCGAAAAAACTTAACGGCGACCGATCGGCAATCCGCCGCGTTGCGACAGAAAAGCCGTGGTCCGCGACGGAGAGGCGCTTGCCGCGGATTTGGGCGCTTTGACCGGGGTTCGTACCAGTTGCGGATCGATAACCACGTCGAATGCGATGCCGAACCGGCCGCCTTGCACCCATACCACACGGCCCGGCACATCGCCGACGTTGCGCAACGTCACAACCACCGGGTCGTCGTTGGTCAATTCCTGCGGCGTATCGGCCAGCAAGCCGCCGGCCGAGACATTGCGCACGACAATATCGAAGCGATGGTCGGTACGGCGGCAATGGATGCTCGCTTTGAGGAACATGCTGTCGCGTTTCATGCCGCGCAGCAAGACAGGGTCGTCTCCCGATCCGGCGCTGGGCCAATCCATATTCATTGCGCGGTCCGTTTCATTCATGCTGCTGACCGACAGATTGCCGCGCCCGACCGTCACACAGCCGTCACGATTATCCGTCCCACCATGCCTCGATAAGCGCTCGTGATTAGGACAAGGTTAAGGCCATAACCGGACGCGTCTGCGGTCCGCAGCACCAATCGATTGCTTCGAGGAAGCGGCTTGCCCGGGCTCGTCGTCGCGGGAAACCCGCTCGTTGCGCTAGTCGTCGCGGGAAACCCGCTTTTTGCGCTAGTCGTCGCGGGAAACCCGCTCGTTGCGCTCATGCCGTTCCTGCGCCTCGAGCGTCATTGTCGCGATCGGGCGGGCGATCAACCGCCCGAGCGAAATCGGCTCGCCGGTAACCTCGCAATAGCCATATTCGCCTTCGTCGAGGCGACGCACAGCGGCATCGATCTTGGAAATCAGCTTGCGCTGCCGGTCACGGGTTCGCAGTTCGATCGCCCAGTCGGTCTCGCTCGATGCACGGTCGGTCAGGTCGGGCTCGCGCATCGGACCGTCCTGCAGGCTGGCAAGCGTCGTTTCTGATTCGGCAACGATGCCGCGCTTCCATTCGCACAGCAGGCGGCGAAAAAACGCCTGTTGCCGGGCGCTCATGAACTCCTCGTCGTCGCCCGGAACATAGCCATCAGCAGCGACGGCGTCGTCGATAATCGGCCCGTCCAGAGCGTTGCCGGTCTTGGGGCTGCGGGCCGGTGATGGCGTGGAAGACGGCATGCGCTATTCGCTCCCAAATTTGCTCGACGGACCGGCGGCAGCCGATCCTGTGGCGACCCCTGGTGCCGGACGGCAGACGGGCATCGCCGGGGTTGGCGGGCCTATAGCAGACGGAATCGCTGTCGCAAGCCGGACAAATCATGGCGATGCGCTCGCGCGGGCCATCCGATTGCGTGTTGAAATGGGACAAGCACCGGGCGCGCAGTGCGACAAACCCCTGCTGCAAGCCATTTGGTAGGGCTGGCATGGTTAAAGTCATTGCATCCATGTCATGCTTGGGGACATGACGCGTGATGATCTGAAATACACCCGGCGGTGGTGTATGTCAGATGACAGAATTCCGGCGGGATGCGTTAATCCATCCCTGCGAACGACGGGAAGATTGCTATGTCAGTGCGAATGGCCCTTGCAAAATTATGCGCTTGCACCTGTGGCGGGGCCTTGATTGGCGGCGGTGCAGTGCAGGTGTCGCAGGCACCCACTCGCCCGCAGGCGCAACAGGTGCGCAGCATACCCAAAATGCGCAGCCGCGTCGTGCACCGCGCCGGTCCGCGCCGCGTCGCCCGTGCCCGCACCGTGCAGCGCGTGCGCCGCGTGGTTACCCGCCGCACCATTTACCCGGGGCAGCCGACCGTGATCACACAGCAGGCACCATTTGCCCGCGGCCCTCAGCAGGGCGGCTTCGAAGGCGGCAGCGGCGGCTATCCGGTGGTGATCGGCGGCAGCGGCGGCTTTGGCGGCAGCGGCGGTTTCTTCGGCGGCTTCTTTGGCGGTGGCGGCGGTTCGAGCGGCGGTGGCAGCATCGTCATTTCCTCGACGTCGACCGGCGGCAGCACCTCGTCCTCCGGTGGATCGACCAGCAGCGGCGGCTCGGGCGGCAGTTCGACCTCCACCGGCGGCCTGAGCTCGACCAGTGCAACCGGGGGCAGCTCGACCTCGACCGGCGGCGTATCCTCGACCTCGGG
>JANNMK010000281.1:0-5026 GCA_031397785.1 Sphingomonas sp.
GACAGCGGCCATGGCGGCAGCCCGACAGGCGCAACCACGCTCAGCGTCACCCCCGGCTGGCGGGCGAGCGCGCTCAGCGACCGTTCGTCGAAAATGCCGAAATTGGGGCGGCTCGCGTCGGGAAACAGGGTGGCGATCGACAGGATATGGATGGCCGGATCGGCCGACTTCACGGACCCAGCGTCCGGACCAGCCGGTTGGCCACCGCCGCCCATTCGGGCAGCGCAACCACCTGCTGCCGCGCATTGTCGATCAGCGGCAATATCTGCATCTTTTCGCCGTCCAGCGCCAGCAGTCGGCCGAACAGAAATCGTCCCGCCGGGCGCGGCACCAGAATGTCGCGATTCAGCGCGGTGGCGAACGCCTCGCGCGCGATGCGGCGGCACCAGATGACATCGCCATGCCGGTAATCGCCGATGCTCGCGACAAAACGCAGGGCAACCGCACCGGCTTCTGGGCGCAGCGCGGGCAGGGTTTCGCTGTGCGTCGGGGCGTGCGCGCCGTCATTGCCGATGATCGCGGCGATGCTCAGCACATCGTCGTCGGGCAATTGCACCAGGTCGCGCGCCTCGACGCCCAGCGCCGCCGCAATCCGGTTCAGCCAGCCCAGCGACAGCGTCCGGGTGCCGGTTTCCAGCCGCCCGATGGTCTGCGCGGTGGTCGGCGGTACGCACCGCATCGCCACATCGTCTAGGGTCAGGCGCTTCGCCCGGCGCACACTGCGGATGCTGTTGATCATCGCTCATCCCCTTTCAACATAACCATATCGGTTTTCTCTGTCCTACATCCCAAACCATATGGCAAGGTGATTCTCAACCCCCGACCAGGAGAGACCATGCCGCAAAAACTCGCCAGCCGCCGCCATCCGGACAGCGGCGCTATCGATCCCGCATCGGCGCAGCCCGGTTCGGCGCGCTCGTCTCCGGCCCGCGCCAGACCGGCGCGCTGCGTAACCGTCAATCTGGCGGAAAGCCCGCTTGCGTGGCTGCATTCGCGCGGCTTGCTCACACGGCGCCAGGCGCTTGCGGGGGAACAGTTGCGCGCCGATTTCACTCGCGCCGGGCTCGAACCCAGCGTGACCATGCGTTGGGATGCGGCGCCGCCGGATGGCAGTTCGCGCGGGTTTGGCGGACATGATCATGCCAGCGTCGCGCGCATCGATGCCCGCCGCCGTTTCCACGCCGCGCTGGATCACGCCGGGACCGGCCTTGCCGATGTCTGCTGGCGTGTCATCTGCGCGGGTGAAGCGATGCCGGGCGCCGAACGCGCGCTCGGCTGGCCCAGCCGCTCGGGCCGCATCATCCTCGCCCTGGCCCTAGACCGCCTCGCCGATCACTATCGCCTGCCGGAGGCATAGGGTGATGTTGCCGCGCGATCCCACTTGTTGCGGAGAGGTTGAGAGGCAGCCCACGAGGGGTCGTGGGGGCACGCCTAGCCCAGCCCCTCGACCTCTTCGGCAAGGGTCAGCCAGCGTTCTTCCGCCGCGTCCTTTTCGCGGCGCAGCTTTTCGAGCTCGGCGGTCAGTGCCTCGAACCGGGCAAAATCGCGCGCATACAGGTCGGCATCGGCCAGTCCGGTTTCGGCCTTGGCGATTGCCGCCTCAATCTCCTCGATCCGCCCCGGCAACAGGTCGTAATCGCGCTGGTCCTTGTAAGACAATTTCTTGCGGGACGGCGGCGGCTGCGCGCCCGCTAAAGCGACAAAGGAGACAGTTTGCATGCCGCCACGCGTATACTTTGTCGCTTTAGCGGCTGCACCGGGCGATTTTGGTGTGGACTTCGGGGACTTGCGCTGTGCTTCCCAGTCGGCATAGCCTCCCGCCACCACATCGACATGGCCCGATCCGTCGAGCCCCAAGGTCACGGTCACGGTGCGGCCGAGGAAGTCGCGGTCGTGGCTGACGAGAAGGACGGTGCCCTCATAATCGGCGATCACCTCCTGCAGCAGGTCGAGCGTCTCGAGATCGAGGTCGTTGGTCGGCTCGTCGAGCACCAGCAGGTTCGATTCGCGGGCAAATTCGCGCGCCAGCAGCAACCGCGACTGCTCCCCGCCCGACAATGTGCCGACCCGCGCATCGACCATCGACGGATCGAACAGGAAGTCCTTGAGATACCCCCGGATATGCCGCTTCTCGCCGCGCACCTCTATCCAGTCGCCGCCATCGGCCAGCACATCGCGCACCCGCTTGTCCGGCGTCAGCAGCGCCCGCTGCTGGTCGATGACAATCCCGTCAAGCGTCTTGGCGCGGACCACCTTGCCCTCATCGGGCGCAATCTCGCCGGTCAGCAGCTTGAGCAGCGTCGTCTTGCCCGCACCATTGGCGCCGACCAGGCCAATGCGGTCGCCGCGCTGCACCCTGAAACTGAAGTCGCGGATGATCGTGCGCATCCCATAGGCTTTGGTGACATGCTCGGCGGTGATCACCGACTTGGTCTTGCTGTCGTCCTTGACCAGACCCAGTTTCGCCGCCCCCGCCGGGGCCAGCATCGCGGCGCGTGTCGCGCGCATCTCATACAGCTTTTCGAGCCGCCCCTGATTGCGCTTGCGCCGCGCGGTAACACCGCGTTCCAGCCAGTGCGCCTCGATCTTCAGCTTGGCGTCCAGCCGGTTGGCGTTGCGCGCTTCCTCGGCATAGACCGTCTCCATCCACGCTTCGAACCCGCCGAAACCAATCTCCTTGCGGCGTATGGCGCTGCGGTCGAGCCACAGCGTCTCGCGCGTCAGGCGGGTGAGAAATGTCCGGTCATGGCTGATCGCGATGAACGCGCCGGTAAACCGCGCCAGCCAGTTTTCGAGCCAGTCGATGGCATGAAGATCAAGGTGGTTGGTCGGCTCGTCAAGCAACAGCACATCGGGGTCCATCGCGAGTGCGCGCACCAGCGCGGCGCGCCGCCGCTCGCCGCCGCTCGCAGCAGCGGCATCGCGCGACAGGTCGATGCCGATCTGGTCGGCAATCGCCGCGATTTCGTGCGCTTCAGGGGCGCTTTTTCCGGAAAGCGCGAAATCCATCAGCGTCGCATGGCCGACAAAGCTGGGCTCCTGTTCCAGCATGACGACGCGGGTGCCCGGCACGACCGTGCGTTTACCCTCGTCGGCTTCGATCCCGTCCGCCAACAGCCGCAACAGTGTCGACTTGCCGGCGCCATTGCGGCCGATCAGCGCCAGCCGCTCGCGCGGCCCGATGTGGATGTCTATCCCCCGGAACAGCCAGCTGCTGCCCTGAACGATGCCGAGATTTTCATAGGAAAGAATGGGGGCTGCCATGGTCGTCGGCGCGTTAGGGCCATTGCCGCGCGAAGGAAAGGGCAGCTTTCGGCTTGCTGCATGGCCGGTTCACACCCGCGCAATCCCGCCCGGCTTAATCATTGCACCCTCGCAACCGGATGCCGCACCATGCGTTACCGTCCCGACTCTGGAAAAAAGTGGAGAATATCCTGTATGACGCGTTTCCCATTGCTTGCCGCCACCGCAATCTCGCTGATCCCGCTTGCCGCCGCTGCCCAGACAGCACCTATGGCTATGCCATCTGCCGACCAGCAACGGATGCATGCCATGACCGAAACCGACGCGCCGCTTCTGTCATTCTCGATCACGGAAGAAATCAAACAGGCGCCTGATCGCGCCAGCATCGGTGCAGGTGTCACCACGACTGCACCGACTGCGGTGGAAGCATTGCGCCAGAACAGCGCCGCGATGGAGCGGGTTGTCGCCGCTCTGCGCCGCGCCCGTGTGGCGGAACGCGACATCCAGACCAGCGGTATCAGCCTGTCCCCGCAATATGATTATACCCCCCAGCAACAGGGTCAGCCGCCGCGCTTCATCGGCTACCAGGTGTCGAACCAGGTCCGCGTCGTGACTGCCGACATCGCCAATCTCGGCCGACTGATCGATACATTGGTCGACGCTGGCGGCACCAATCTCGACGGACCGCAATTCTTCGTGGACAATCCAGACGCAAATCTGGACGGTGCACGCCAGACCGCCCTGCGCCTTGCCACCGAACGCGCTGCTTTTTATGCGCGCGTAGCCGGCTATCGAACCGCGCGTCTCGTCTCGCTCAGCGAAGGTCAGGCGATGGGCGGCCCGATGCCGATGATGCGCATGCAGGTGCGCGACGTCGCTGAAACTGCATCGACTCCGGTGCAGCCCGGCCAGGTGTCGAGTTCGGTGACCCTCGCCGTAACTTACAAAATGGAGAAATAAGGCGCGGCGGCGCGCGGTTATCCCCACGGCCACTCTCGTTCGCGAAACCATTTGGTGATGACATATTTCCGCCCTTTGCGGACCTTCATCGCGTGGTGCAACGTCCATGGATTGACCGTGCCGTCGGCATGCAGGTTGGACCATATCAGCAACTTGCCTGCCTCCGGTCGGTGGATTTTGTCGATATGCTGAAACCGGGTCGCACCGCCGGCATCGACGGTATTGAGATAGACCATGGCGGTCCATGTGCGCTGTCCCGAAACCGCGGTATGCTCGGTGAAATCGACCCCGCTTGCCTCGAAATAATCGGTGTGCGCCTTGAATTCCTGCCCGACTTCGTAGCGCTGTCCCTGCAATGGTTCGCCAAATGGTGCAGCAATGCCGGTCAGGTCGCACAACATGGCGTTGACCTGCTGTACCAGCAAGTCGCCATGGTCCAGATCGCCGGTCCAGCTCGTGCGGAACGCCGGGTCGCCATTGTCGTCGGTGACGGTTGAAGGACGAACGGCCATATCGATGCGCGTCATCAGGCCGACGCACTGGTCGATAGTCAGGAATCTGGGGATAAGGAACTGGCTGACTTTGGCGGTGGGCACCTTGCGCACACCGGGCGTATCGGCAAGCCGGGCAAAGCACTGGTCGGCATCGGACAGCGAAAGATCGTACTTCATTGCCGTGACATCTAGCAAAGGGCGATGACGATGGGAAAGCTTTGAAAGACCGCTTTTACGCTTGCTCCGGGCATTGGCTATCGCTATCGCGCCGGAGACCGAAGTGCAGCCATTATCCGGCATGTGCCTCGCGTGGCGATCATAGCTCAGTT
>JANNMK010000295.1:0-4250 GCA_031397785.1 Sphingomonas sp.
GGCGGCATCGACATCGCCGGCCAGCACCAGCACCGCGTTGTTCGGCGCATAATTTGTGCGGAACCAGGACTGGACGCGCTCGAGGCTCGCCGAATTCAGATCCTCCATCGATCCGATGGTCGAGTGATGATAGGGGTGACCACGCGGTACGAGATTTTCAAAGATATAATAGCGCAGCAGACCGAATGGCTGGTTGTCGCCCTGGCGCTTTTCGTTCTGGACGACGCCGCGCTGGTTATCGAGCTTGGCCTGTGTCACCGCACCCAAAAGATTGCCCATGCGATCGGCTTCGAGGAAAAGAGCCCGCTCGAGCGCGCCGGTCGGCACTGTCTGGAAATAGTTGGTTCGATCGAAATTGGTCGTACCGTTCTGATCGGTCGCACCGATTTCAGCCGTATATTGAAAAAAATCATTGGGTGCGTTTTCCGAACCGTTGAACATCAGATGTTCGAACAGATGGGCAAAGCCGGTGCTGCCTGCCGGTTCGTGCTTTGAGCCGACATCATACCAGATCGATGTGGCGACCACCGGTGCCTTGCGGTCGGTGTGGACGATCACGGTCAGGCCATTGGCGAGCGTGAAGCGTTCGAAGGGAATATCGATCCGGTCGACCAGGGCCTGGGTGGCGGCGGCAGGCACCGCCGTAGTGGCGTCCTGTGCCACAGCACCGAACGGCACTGTCAGTGTAGCAGTGGCAATCGCCAGCAAGGGCAGGCGTAAAATTGTGAGACGCATAGAAAAATCCTCCTTGATGCGCGCCATCATGGCGGGGGGACGCGCTGTCATCGCGGGTTATGCCAGCGCCAGCGGTGAAGGCAAGCACTGGCCACAATCGTAATCGTGATTTCTATGGGCTGTAAAAACGCGGATTGGTGGCGAGAAATTCCGCACGATCAAACATCACCGGTTTGAGCTGGTGACGAACGAACAGTGCTGCCTGATCGGTATGGTGGCGCGAGCCGGGGCGGGTGGTCGCTGCGCCAAACGGCTGGATGGACTGTGAGCGCACTCGACCCTGCCGATCCCAGTTGACGAACATCAAAAAGCTGTCGCCATGCCGCACCGCAAGGCGGCCATCCTCCTCGACATCCCACAATGTCGAAGCACGCAGCGTATCGTTACCGCCATCGAGCGGCAAATCGACGCGGCTTGCACCGCTGCCTTGCCGCAACCGCAACACCGTGCCCAGCGCCGGATCGAGTGTGCCGAAATGGGTGGTAAGATGCGTCGCAGCCTCACTCAATATTTCGAGTGCCGGCGGTCGTTCCCCGGTGCGCAGGTAATGAATGCGGTTGGCAGGGCGCAGCACCATCAGCGCCAATGCATCCCCCTGCCCCTGTCCATCGAGTTTCCAGTCCCAGGCAGCGAGTAGGCGTTTCGCCGATTGCAGGCGAGCATCGTCGGTTTGAAGAGCGGCGATCTGGCGCATGAAATCGCCCGCATATCCGTCCCGTTGATATCCGGTGTCATATTTGATCGCCTTAAGCCCAGCCTCGTCGATCCGCCCGGCTGCTTCGAACAGCGCGATTGCGCGGGTCGACCTGTTGGTTTCATCTAGCTCCACGCCCAACCGGGGGTCGAACATTGTAGGATCGAGTTCGTCGCCCGGCCCCGCTGCTGTAAATGGGGTGTTATTGGCGTTCATGATGTAGCCCGAGGCAGGGTTGACCAGTTGCGGGACGGCATTGAAACCCAGCTCACGCTGCCAAAGGGCGCGGCTAGTATCCCCGGGCAGAATGCCGCGCCAGTCAAATCCGGCGGCACGATCCGGGAACAGCGCATTGTAAAACAGGCCGATATTACCCGCGCGATCAGCGTAGATGAAATTAGTCGCAGGCACGCCCTGCCCTGCCATTGCAGCGCGCCATTCGCCTAGCGTTCGCGCTTTTTGGATGCGATAATATTGGGTGACCATGTCCAGCCGGTCGATCCCGGCATAGCGGATTGCAAAGGCACCATCGTCATTCTTGATGACCGGGCCATGCACCGAACGATAAACGGTGCGCGGCACGGGGATGACGAACGGCCCCCATTTGACCCGCAGCCAGACGCGGCGATGCTCAAGATTCCGCCATGCGCCATCGTAACGATAGCGGGTCCCGCCATCGTCGAGCGTCAGCCGGTAGACATCGATCAGATCGGGCCGGTTAACGGTGTTGGTCCAGCCAAGATCACGGTTATGGCCGAGAAATGGATAGGGGGAGCCAGGGAAGGTCGCGCCCGCGAAATCCCAGCCCTCGTCCGAATGCACCACCATTTCATACCATGCCACGCCGCCGCGCCACGGCTGATGCGAGTTGGAAACCAGCCAGGTAGAGCCATCGGTGGTGCGCGATGGCGCAACGGCGAAGGCGTTGGAGCCGTTCTGTCCGTCGCTATCGCCAAACAGGCTGCCGGTAAGCGGCGTGGTTGCACCGCCGACGGGGGCCGCAGATGCAGTTCGCAAGCCGGGGATCGCAGGGCCGCCCTCCCGGTTGAGCGGCTTGCCTTCGACCAGCGCGCCAAGGACACTGTCCAGACCGAAGAAAAATGGCGACCGGATGACGAAACCGGCGACGACGTCTTCGGGCGTAACCGGGAACAGGTTCGACAGACGCACTTCCTCGGGATGACGGTCGGCGTAGCGGTTCAGTCCGGCGGCATAAGCTGTAAACAGCCGTTGCACGTCTGCGGGCAGTTCGTCGTAACGGCGATCGACAGTGCCGCGCCCGTCGATCACATATGCGGCGAAATCGGTCTTGGCGCCATCCGCTCCGGTCATCGCGCCGAGACGGCCGCGGGTCATTGCCAGCACTTCCTGCAAGGTCGAAAAATCATCTTCGGCATGCGCATAGCCAACGCCATAGGCGACATCGGCATCAGTTTTTCCGAAGATATGCGGCACGCCATAACTGTCGCGCGCGATGCGGATATCGGTAGGCGCGTAAGCAACCGCGGCTGGCGCACGCGCGGTCAGCGGTTCCCAGACCGCAAGACCGATAGCGGCGACGATCATCAGGGCCAGCAGGCCAAGGCCTATCCGCTTGAACATTCTCGCCATTTCGATCTCCCAGTCGCCATCTGTTTTCCCGGCATTATCCACTCACTTTGAGCGAAGTCGAGAAGCGTTTTCGGCATGGCTTGACGTTTCCCGGCTTCGGTCGGAATTGACCGGGGCGCGCAGGCAGGCCTGCTGGGCTATTGTGTTGCCTCGCTGCAACATTATTTTGATGGAATAGCCACCCGCAGAGGTACCCCCATGAATCTCGAGAAATTGACCGACCGCGCCAAGGGTTTTCTGCAGGCCGCGCAGACCATCGCCATCCGGATGAATCATCAGCGGATTTCGTCTGACCATATGCTCAAGGCGCTGCTCGACGACAGTGAGGGGATGGCGGCGGGGCTGATCGGTCGTGCCGGAGGCAATGCCAAACTGGCGCTGGCGGCCACAGATGCGAACCTTGCAAAACAGCCGGCTGTGACCGGCGGCGGCGCGCAGTCAACGCCTGGTGTCGACAATGACCTGGTGCGGTTGATCGATCAGGCTGAAACGCTGGCGCAAAAGGCGGGCGACAGTTTTGTTACGGTTGAACGGTTGCTGCTTGCAGCAGCAATGGCCAGCGGCACCAGCGTCGGCAAGGCGCTGGCCGACGCTGGCGTCACCGCCAACGGGCTCAATACCGCGATCAACGATCTGCGCGGCGGGCGCACCGCCGATACCGCAGGAGCCGAAGATCGTTATGACGCGCTCAAGAAATTCGCGCGCGATCTGACCGCCGCGGCCGAAGCGGGCAAGCTCGACCCGGTGATCGGCCGTGACGAGGAGATCCGCCGCACCATCCAGATCCTCGCCCGCCGGACAAAGAACAATCCGGTGCTGATCGGCGACCCCGGCGTCGGCAAGACTGCGATTGCCGAGGGGCTGGCGCTGCGCATCGCCAATGGCGATGTCCCCGACACGCTCAAAGGGCGGCGATTGATGTCGCTCGATATGGGCAGCCTGATTGCCGGGGCGAAATACCGCGGCGAATTCGAGGAGCGGCTAAAAAGCGTGCTCGACGAGGTCAAGGCGGCGGAAGGCGACATTGTCCTGTTTATCGATGAAATGCACACGCTGATCGGCGCGGGCAAATCGGAAGGCGCGATGGATGCAGGTAATCTGCTCAAACCGGCCCTCGCGCGCGGCGAACTCCATTGCATCGGCGCAACCACACTCGACGAATATCGCAAGTATGTCGAAAAAGACGCGGCCTTGCAGCGCCGGTTCCAGC
>JANNMK010000171.1:0-4822 GCA_031397785.1 Sphingomonas sp.
CTCGTTGCGTTCGCCGGTCGGCCCCGGCAGCAGCAGCGGGCGGGCGAAATGGCTGCGCGCCTCGCGGGCATAATAGCGCAGGAAATCGACGGCTTCGCGCACCTCGGCTACCGCATCAGCCAGCGTCTTGCCCGCTTCATCAACACACAGCGCGAGGAACACCGCCTCTTCTCCCTCAAGGAGGTCGGCCGCCGCCTCCAGCCGATCGGCGCGAAAGTCCCCGCCGGCGAGGCTCCAGTCGGGCTGCGCTGCGAGGCTGGCGGCGATCGCGGGCGCGACTTGCGCCGCGTCGGCATCGACCACCGAGCCGACGCTGGCGCCGGTGGCGGGGTTGAGCACGGCGCGGGACGGGCCCGGCTGCGGCGTGCCGGCGACGATCGGCTGCGCCAACCGGACCGTTTGCCGCGCGTCCGCGACCGCGGCGAGCAGCGCCTCGGGCACGCCCGGGTCGCCGAGATCGTGGCCCCGGCTGTTGCGCCGCGTGGGCAGATAGAGGTCTATACCGGTCGGGAGCGGCGGACCGGGGGTTCGCGCGGCGGCTTCGCGCGGATCGACCGCGAGTTCTTCGACGCTGACGTCCGGATCGGCGAACTGGTGCACGAAGCTGGAATTCGCGCCATTTTCGAGCAGGCGGCGGACGAGGTAGGCGAGGAGGTCGCGGTGCGTGCCGACGGGCGCGTAAACCCGCACCGGCCGCACCGGGCGATCCTGGTCCGCCGCCACAGCGTAAAGCGCATCATGCGCCCCTTCGCCCATGCCGTGCAACCGCTGCAGTTCGTGATCCGCGCCGCGCCCGAACAGCTTGCCGATATAAGCGATGGTCATCGCATTGTGGGTGGCGAAAGCTGGGTAGACACAATCGTCGAGCCCGCGCAGCAGCTGCGCACAGCGCATATACTGGATGTCGGTGTGGTTTTTTTCAGTGAACACTGGGAAGTCGGCGAGGCCCATGACCTGGGCGCGCTTTACCTCGCTGTCCCAATAGGCGCCCTTGACCAGCCGCAGCGCGACGCGGACGCCGCGCGCGCGGGCCAGCGCGCCGACCCATTCGACAGTGGCGGCGGCGCGTTTCTGATAGGCCTGGACGACGATGCCGAGCCCTGCCCAGCCATCGGCGATGCCGGCGTCGATCAGCCCGGCGAAATCATCGCAATGCGGTTCTAGCCGGTCGCTTTCCTCGGCATCGATCATCAGCGGGACATTGGCCGCGCGCGCCGCGCGGGCGAGATCGATCACCACGGGGAGCAGTTCGTCCCGGCGGCGGGCCGGCTGGAGATAGTCGTAACGGGGGTGCAGCGCCGACAGCTTGATTGAGATGCCGTGGTTGGCATGCGGATCGCCGGGCCGCGCGCCCCGGCCGATGGTCGCGATCGCAACGGCATAGCTGGTTGCATAGCGGGCGGCGTCGGCAGCGGTCCGTGCCGCTTCGCCCAGCATGTCGAACGATGCCAGTTCGGAGGATTCGCGATTGGCGCGTTTGAGCGCGGCGGCGATGGTTTCACCCATGACGAACTGCTGGCCGAGCAGTTTCATCGCTGCATAGGCGGCCTGGCGGATTACCGGTTCGCCAGATTTGCGAATCATCCGGCGCAAGATGCCGGTCGGGTTCGAGGTGCTGCCGATCTGATCGAGCAGCAGGGTGGCGGAGCCGAGCGACAGCCCGAAGGCGCTGATCTGCAAGAGGAAGGAGGAGGCCCCGTCGGTTTTGGCTTCGGTGTCCTCCGTCCAGTGGCGGCCGGCGATCTTGTCGCGGATCAGCGCGTTGGCGGTGTCGCTGTCGGGCACCCTGAGCAGTGCCTCGGCGAGGCACATCAGCACCACGCCTTCCTCGGTCGACAGCCGGTATTTGTTCATCAGCGCGCCGACCAGCGTGTCACGGTTTTCGCCGGCCTTGGCATGGGCGATGATCGTGCTGCCGAGCGACTTGACGCTGGCGATGTCCGGACCGGAGGCGGCGAGAGCGGCGAGATTGGCCGAGACGATCGCCGCTTCGCCCTGGCGGTGGGCGGCGCGGATGGCGGTGCGGGGCGGATGGGTCATCGCCGCCCGGTTAGCGCAGCATGGGGGCAAGTGGAACCGGTTAGAGCCAGAAAACCGCGATAGCGAGCGCGGCCGCGAGGCTGGTGAGCGTGGCACCGAGCACCGGCACGAGCGCGCGCCAGCCCATCTGCATGAGGAGGTCCATGCGGCTGCGCATCGCGGTGGCGGTGACCGCGAGCAGGAGCAGCGCCTTGGAGGCGGTGAGGCTGGACTGGGTGATCGCGGGCGGGACGGCGACGAGACTGTTCAGGGCGACCATGGCGAGGAAGGCGACGATGAACCAGGGCATCGCCAGGCGGCGCCAGATCGGCAGGCGAGCGGTGCCCTAACCGCGGCGGTCGTAATGGAGGATGACCAGCGCGACGACGGGGGCGAGCAGCGCGACGCGGGCCAGTTTGACGATGGTGGCATAGGCCCCCGCCGCATCCGAATAGGCATAGCCGCCGCCGATCGCCTGCGCCACGTCATGGATCGATGCGCCGATCAGGAAACCGGCCTGCCGATCGGTCAGCGACAGGGCGTCGGCGATCAGCGGGTAAAAGGACATGGCCAGCGCCGAGGCGAGGCTGATGCCCACCAAGGTCAGCGCGAACTGCGCCTGGCTGACCCGTTCGCGCCCGATGACGCTGTAGAGGGCGAGCGCGGCGGACGCGCCGCAGATGGCGGTCGATCCGCCGGCCAGCACCCCGGCGGATGAGGTCTGGCCGGCGAGGCGCGCGGCGAGCAGCCCGCCGGCAAAGGCGAGCGCCATGACCAGGATGAGCGCGGCGAACGGCAGCGCGCCCAGCGTGCCGATCTGGGCGATGGTGACCTGGGTGCCGAGGATGACGATGCCGATGCGCAGGAAGGTGCGGCTCGCGAAATCGAGGCCGCGGTGGGTGCGGGGGTCGGCGGCGACGAAGTTGAGTGCGAGGCCGAGCAGCAGGCCCATCAGGATGATCGGCATGCCATAATGTTCGGAGAGCCAGGCGGCGGCGATGCTGGCGATGGCGCAGACGGCGAGGCCCGGGACGAATTCCGCAGCCGGCGGCGCGGCGGGCGGCGCGGTCGTCGCGGGCCGGCTGTCGTCGGCGAAGGCCAGTTCGCCGTAGAGATCGCCAGCGTAGGTTTCGGGATGGGGGGTTTTTGCTGACATCAATGCAACAGGCAGCCAGATTTTGAGGAAAAAGCCATATGTCTCGCGGTGTCATACCACATATTGTGGCCTAGGTGAAGGCAGCGGCGGATGTGTGGCGGCGAATATGGGGGAGAAGCAGATGGAGCCAGGCGAGTGCGACGAGATAGGAGCAGGCGGCGACGAGGAACAGCGGTGCGAAGCCGTATCCGGCGTCGAGCACCCGCCCGGCGACGAGGCTGATCGCGACGCCGCCCATATTGCCGGCAAAGGCCCCGTAGGCGGTGACGCGCGCGACCTTGGGGGTGGGCACGACATCGTTGATGATCGAGAAGATCGACAGCGAAAAGCCCTGATGGCCGGCCATCACGACGCCCATCATGATGGCCACCGGCCAGAAGGCGTTGAGCTGTAGCACCAGTGGCAGCGGCAGGACAATCAGCGCCGAGACCAGCATCACCGTCTTTCGCACCCGGTTGACCGACCAGCCGCCGCGCAGCAGCCGGGTCGATACCCAGCCGGCGAACAGCGCGCCGATGCCCGAGCCGGCAAAGGCGATGGCCAGCGGCACGGCGAGTTCGAGCGTCGAAAGGCCGAATTGCTTGCGATAATAATCGGCGAGCCAGAAGTTGAGCAGCCACCAGGTCATGTCCGATATCGCCTTTGCCACGACGATCGCCCAGGTCTGGCGGTTGCGCAGGATCGGGCCATAGGTGCCGGGGTCGCCGGAGTGGGTCGCGCCGACCGGGGCGGCGTCGGGCGGGGTGGCGTCGGGCGGGGTGGCGAGGTCAAGGCCGCGCGCCAGCCACAGCCATAGTGCCAGAGACGCCAGGCCGCCGATGCCGCCGGCGACCAGCGCGCCGCGCCAGCCGAACGCGGCAGCGAGCGCCGGGATGACGAACGGCAGCGCGATGGTGCCGGCGCTGGCGACGAAGGTCGCGACGCCGAAGGCAAGGGAGCGGCGGTCGGGATCGAACAGAGTCGCCACGGTCTTGATGGTCAGCGGGGTCTGCACCGCTTCGGTGACGCCGAGGCCGACGCGTGCGGCGACCACCTGCCAGGTGGTGAGCGCCCAGCCGTGTGCCATCGCGGCGACGCTCCATGCGCTGGCCCCGACCTGCATCGAGCGGTTGACCCCGATGCGATCGACCAGCCAGCCGGTGAAAAGGAAGGCAAAGGCGGCGGAAAACTGCGTAACCGCCGCCAGATCCCCGAAATCGCTGTCGGTCCAGCCGAAATCGGTCATCATATCGGGTTTGAGGATGGCGATGATCGGCCGGTCCATCGCATTGAACACGCCGGCGAGGCACAGAGTGGCGAACAGCGCCCAGCGCAGCCGGTTGGTCAATTGCGGCATGGCCGGTCTTTCATGCGCGCATAATCATTCCATAAAAAGTGCAGATACCGCCCTGCAAACCCCGAAAAATGCGCAGGGCGGTATCGCAAAAGCCCGAAAACTACCGTGTGCGCACCCGCAAAGTCACACCGAAATAGCGGTCGGCGTCGCGCGGGATGTGGAGACGCTGACCGGCGCTGGTGTTGAGGAGGACATAGCTGGTGTCGCCGAGGGTGCGGCCGACGAGGCTGACCCGCACCCGGTCATCGGCATCGGAAAGCCCGATGCTGGCGTTCAGGATGCCATAGCTGTCGATCGGCCCGGCCTGTCCC
>JANNMK010000088.1:0-4010 GCA_031397785.1 Sphingomonas sp.
CGCTACCAGACCAAGGGCGGCGATCATGCGCTGGCACACACCACCAGCTGGGGGACCTCGACGCGGATGATCGGCGGAGTCATCATGGTGCATGGCGACGACGACGGGCTGCGTGTCCCCCCCGCCATCGCCCCGCACCAGATCGTCATCGTGCCGATGTTGCGCGAGGATGATGGCGACGATGCCGTCCTCGTTTATTGCCAGTCGCTCGCCGCCGAACTGGCCGCGCAGACCGCGCTGGGTGAGCGCATCCGCGTGCACCTCGATAAGCGTCCGGGCAAAAGCGGCCCGAAACGCTGGGAATGGCTCAAGAAAGGCGCACCGATCGTCGTTGAGATCGGCGGGCGTGATGTCGAAGCGGGCAAGCTCGCGGCAATCACCCGCACCAGGCTTTACAAAGACGATGGCAAGCTTGCGACCGAATTTCCCGAGCGTGCTGATTTCGTCGCATCCATCGGCAGCCAGCTTGAGGCTGTCCAGTCGCACCTGTTTACCGAGGCCAAGGCCCGGCTGGATGGCAATATCCGCCGCGACCTCAATGATTGGGCCAGCATCGCTGCCTATTTCACCGACACTCCCGTGCCCGGCTGGGTCGAGGTCAGCTGGTCGAAACCCACCGGCCCGGCACTCGATGCGGTGGTCGACAAGGTCAAGACCCTCAAGCTCACCATGCGCAATGTGCCGCAGGGCAGCGCCCCAGCCACCGGCACCTGCCCGCTGACGGGCGAACCGGCGGTCGAACGCATCCTGATCGGGCGATCCTACTAACCCCTCTCCCGCAAGCGGGAGAGCGAAAGACGCCGAAGGCGGCGAGGGTGAGGGTGTGGTCGTGGCACCAGAATATCGATGAAACACCCTCACCCTGGCGCTGCGCGCCTGTCCCTCTCCCGCAAGCGGGAGAGGGGATAAGGACTTGCCCTCAACCCACACCCGCGCAACAAAGAAGCCCATGATCCGCACCCTCATCCCCGCCGCCGCCCTTTTGCTGCCTACCCCCGCCGCAGCCCAGCAATCCGCCCGCCCCGAAGCCGCAGCAACCGAGAGCCAAGTCTCCGAAGCCCGCCTGCGCGCCGATCTCGACACGCTCATCGGTTTCGGCACGCGCCACACATTGTCGGACTATGACCATCCGGCCCGCGGCATCGGCGCGGCGAATCGCTGGGCCGAATCGGAGTTCCGGCGCATTTCCAGCGAGTGCGGCGGGTGCATCACCGTCCAGCTGCCCGAACAGATGGTGAGCGGCAATCGTATCCCGGCCCCCGTTCGCCTCGTCAATGTGCTCGGCATCCAGCGTGGCAGCGAGCGGCCTGACGAGGTCGTCATCATCTCCGCGCATATCGACAGCCGGGTGTCTGACGTCGCCAATGCCACCGCCGATGCGCCGGGTGCGAACGATAACGGCTCGGGCACCGCTGCCGTTCTGGAGGCGGCGCGCGTCCTTTCCCGGCACCGTTTTCCGACCACCATCGTCTGTGCCGTGCTGTCGGGCGAGGAGCAGGGGCTCTATGGCGGCCGCCTGCTCGCCGCCCATGCCGCCACCCAGGGCTGGACGGTCAAGGCGCAGCTCAACAATGACATCATCGGTGGTTCGCGCGGCTCGGACGGCGTGATCGACAATGCCCATGTCCGCGTTTTTTCCGAAGGCCCGCGCGCCGACGCCACTGACGCCTATCGCGCCTCCATGCGCCGTGAAGGCGGTGAAAATGACAGCCCCTCGCGCAATCTTTCCCGCTTCATCGCCGCTCTCGCCGGGGCGCAATCCGGGCAACTCATGGTGCGGCAGGTTTTCCGTGCCGACCGCTTCGGGCGCGGCGGCGATCAATTGCCGTTGAAGGAGGCCGGCCTCCCCGCCGTCCGCCTGTCGGTCGCGATCGAGGATTATGAGCATCAGCATCAGGACCTGCGCACCGAAAACGGCGTCACCTATGGCGACACCATCGATGAGATGGACTTTCCCTATCTTGCGCGCGTGACGCAACTCAATGTCGCGGCGCTCGCTGCTCTGGCCCGCGCGCCGATGCCACCCGCCGTTCGTGCCGAAGGGGCGGTAGCCACCGCCACCACGCTGACATGGAGCGCAGTTGCGGGCGCAGGCGGCTATCGCATCTACCGTCGCCGGACCGATGATGCCAATTGGGGCGAAGTGGCAGCTATCGTCGATGTCCCCGACGCTGTCGAAACACCCGAAGGCCCGCGCCTCCGCTGGGTCATGACGGGTGACCGCATCGATGACTGGATTTTCGGCGTAACCGCTCTGACCCCTGAAGGTAACGAAAGCCCCGTATCCTCGGCCGTCCCCGGCGGAGCATTCGCCCCGTTACCGAAACCAGTGCAATGAAGAATGTTCGCGCGGAGACGCGGAGGCGCGGAGGATTGCGTGCTAATCCGCGCTTTGGCCTGACGAGCGCGGGCACATGTGCAGGACGGATCCTGTTGTGAGTCGGCTAGCCCGCCGACGTCGGAATGCCCCCGCGTGTCCACGTCTCGGCGCGAAACCTTTTCTCTTGTCGGACATTGCAGACACCCATGTTTCGTAAACCCACTCCCCCCGGCCTCCCCACGCGGGAAGCCATCCTTGCTTTCATTGCCAAATCGCGCGAACCTGCGGGCAAACGGGAAATCGCCAAGGCGTTCGGCATTCGAGGCCCGGAGAAAGTGCAGCTAAAGGCCTTGCTCAAGGATATGGCGGACGAAGGATTGATCGACGGCGGCAAGGGCGCGTTTCACCAGATGGGCGGCCTGCCCAAGGTGACCGTCCTGCGCATCGCCGATATTGAGGGCAGCGCGCCATTGGCGGTGCCCGAACGGTGGGAGGGCGACGGCCCGCCGCCGCGCTTGCGAGTCATCGAACGCGGACGGCGCAGCGCCTTTGGCATCGGCGACCGCATCCTCGCCCGCATCGAGGACGCAGGGGCAGGGCAGGTCGCCCATCCGATCCGCAAGCTCGAAGCCGCTGCCGAGGAAATCATCGGCGTGCTCGGCGGCGATATCGGCCCCGGCGGCAAGCCGATGCTGTGGCTGCGTTCGGTCGACAAGCGCAACCGGCGCGAATGGCCGGTCGCCGATGCGGGCGATGCAGGGGAGGGCGATCTGGTGCTCGCCACGCTCGCGGGTAAAGCGCCGCGCCAGAATGCCCGGGTCACCGAACGGCTGGGTGACCCGTTCGCGCCGCGTGCATTGAGCCTGATTGCCATCCACAAATATAATCTGCCGCATGTCTTCAGCGATGAAACCACCGCAGAGGCGACCCGGGTTTCGACGCTTACGCTCGACGATCCCAACCGCGAAGACCTGACCCATATTCCGATCATCGCCATCGACCCGCGCGATGCCCGCGACCACGACGATGCCATCTGGGCCAGCCCGCGCGATGACGGCGGCTATGATGCGATCGTCGCGATCGCCGATGTCAGCTTCTATGTCCGCCCGGGCGGCGCGCTGGACAAGGAAGCCCGCAAACGCGGCAACAGCGTCTATTTCCCCGACCAGGTCGTGCCGATGCTGCCGCACGTCCTGTCGTCGGGCGTCTGCTCTCTCAAGCAGGATCAGGACCGCGCCGCGCTCGCCTGTCACATGGTCATCGATGCCAGCGGCAAAGTGACGTCATGGCGTTTCAGCCGCGCCCGCGTCAAATTGGCCGCCAACATCGCCTATGAAGACGCGCAGGCGATGATCGACAGCCGCCCCCACGCCCCTGAACCGACGGAGCTTTTTCAGCCCCTCACGCATCTCTGGGCCGCCTGGGCACTGCTCGCCAAGGCCCGTGCCGCCCGCGCCCCGCTCGATCTCGACCTTCCCGAACGGCAAGTCATCCTCGACGAGCAGGGTCGCATCGCCGAAATTCGCGTCCGCGACCGGCTCGATGCCCACCGCGTCGTCGAAGATTTCATGATTGCCGCCAATGTCGCGGCGGCAAAGGCGCTGGAAGCGAAAAAATCCCCCGTCATGTACCGGGTCCATGAACCGCCGGCGCGCGAAAAGCTGGTCGCGCTCAAGGAATTCCTCGCCAC
>JANNMK010000100.1:0-8614 GCA_031397785.1 Sphingomonas sp.
CCGCAACGGACGGTCGGCAGCGGCGCTATCGACGTCAAGCGTTTCCAGATGATCGATCAGCACCGGTCCCGAGTACCAGGGCGTGTTGGCCGACCGAGTCGTGATATTGTCGCCGACAAAGCCCGAGATCGGGATTGCGGCGAAGCGGGTGATGCCGACTTCGCTGGCGAAGCTGCGGTAGGACAACAGGATACGGTCGAACACGACCTTGTCGTAGCCGACCAGATCCATCTTGTTGACCGCCAGCACGATGTGGCGGACGCCGATCAGCTGGGCGATGTAGCTGTGCCGCCGCGTCTGCGTCAGCACCCCCTTGCGCGCATCGACGAGGATGACCGCGCAATCGGCAGTTGACGCGCCGGTCACCATGTTGCGGGTATATTGTTCATGTCCCGGACAATCGGCGACGATGAACTTGCGCTTTTCGGTTGCGAAGAACCGGTAGGCGACGTCGATGGTGATGCCCTGTTCGCGCTCCGCCGCCAGCCCGTCGACCAGCAGCGCGAAATCGATGTTCGCACCCTGCGTGCCGACCCGCTTGCTGTCGGCCTCGAGCGCGGCAAGCTGGTCTTCGAAAATCATCTTCGAATCGTACAGCAACCGCCCGATCAGCGTCGATTTGCCGTCGTCCACCGACCCGCAGGTGATGAAGCGCAGCAGCGATTTGGCTTCATGCGCGGCGAGATAGGCGCCGATATCCTCGGCGATGAGGGTATCGGGACTGTAAGCCCCCTCTCCTTCAGGGGAGAGGCTCGGGGGAGGAGGAGGGTCGAGCGAGAGAGGCGTGGTGACTTCCCCTCTCCCCGGCCCTCTCCCCTGAAGGGGCGAGGGCGACTGGTCATCGCCCATCAAAAATACCCTTCCTGCTTTTTCTTCTCCATCCCTGCGCCGCCGGCATCCTTGTCGATCGTCCGGCCCTGGCGTTCGCTGGTGGTGGTCAGCAGCATTTCCTGGATGACGGCATCGAGCGTTGCGGCGGTGCTTTCGACTGCGCCGGTCAGGGGAAAGCAGCCGAGCGTCCGGAAGCGGACCGAGCGGATCACAGGCTCGACCGCCCGCCCCAGCACGCGTTCCAGCCGGGCGGCATCGTCGATCATGATGATCTGGCCGTCATGATCGAAAGTCGGGCGGGGCGCTGCGAAATAGAGCGGGACGATAGGGATGCTCTCACGGCGGATATATTGCCAGATGTCGAGTTCGGTCCAGTTGGAGATGGGAAAGACACGGATGCTCTCTCCCCTGGCCTTGTCGGCATTGTAGAGCGACCAAAGTTCGGGGCGCTGGTTCTTGGGATCCCAGCCGTGGCTCGCCGAACGGAAGGAAAAAATCCGTTCCTTTGCCCGGCTTTTCTCCTCGTCGCGGCGCGCGCCGCCGAAAGCGACATCGAATCCATGATGGTCGAGCGCCTGTTTCAGCCCCTGCGTCTTCCACATGTCGGTATGCAGCGCGCCATGATCGAACGGATTGATGCCGCGTTCGAGCGCTTCGGGATTTTGCCAGACGATAAGCTCCATGCCCGCATCCGCCGCGCTTGTTTCGCGCATCGCGTACATCGCGCGGAACTTCCACGTCGTATCGACATGGAGCAGCGGAAACGGCGGCAGGGCGGGATAAAAGGCCTTTTTGGCGAGATGCAGCATCACCGCAGAATCCTTGCCCACCGAATAGAGCATCACCGGATGCACCGCGAGCGCCATGACTTCGCGCATGATATGAATGCTTTCGGCTTCGAGCCGATCAAGATGCGTAAGCGTCGTCGCCATGATGCGGCATCTAGCGTTACGCGAGGGTCGATGGCGATGCCAGTTCCTCTCGCACCGGGCAAAGCTGGGCTTTTGGTGCAGCCTCGATAAAGGAGGGCGGATGACCATATCTGTCGATAGCGGAATGTTCGAACGGCCCGACCGCCCTGCCCTTGCCTGGCAACAGGTGGCGGGCGATGGCCCGACGCTTGTTTTCTTCCCCGGCTATGCCAGCGACATGAGCGGTTCGAAGGCGCAATGCCTGCTGGACTGGGCGCAACTGAACGGCTGCAATTGCCTGTTGTTCGATTATGCCGGGTGCGGCCAGTCCGAGGGGCGGTTTGCGGACGAGACGCTGGAGACATGGCGCGACGATGCGCTGGCGATCATCGCCGCCCGCGCCCCTGCTGGTCCGCTGATCCTCGTCGGATCGTCGATGGGCGGCTGGCTGATGCTGCTGGTCGCGCTCGCTCTCAAGCAGGTTGATGGGCGTATCGAGGCGCTAGTCGGTATCGCGGCCGCGCCCGACTTTACCGACTGGGGCTATACATCCGGGCAAAAGGCGGCGCTGGCGCGCGACGGGCGACTGTATGAAGATAATGATTATGGGCCGGACCCGACGTTGACGACGCTGGGTTTGTGGCAATCGGGGGAATGCAACCGGCTGCTCGACGCCCCGATCGGGCTCACCTGTGCGGTCCGGCTGCTGCACGGGCAGGCGGACCGCGATGTGCCGTTCGACATTGCGTTGCGTCTGGCCGAACGGATCGGGTCAGCCGATGTTCAGACGATATTGGTCAAGGATGGCGACCACCGGCTTTCGCGGCCGCAGGACATCGCGTTGCTACTGGCGACTGTCGGCGCGTTGTTCGACCGCCACCCGTGATTGTGCCGAAAGACAATCATGCGTTACGCAGACCGTCCCTCGACCGGCTCAGGACCAGCGAGCCAGAAATGGAAGCTTCGATAGCATGACATTCCTCCTCGCCCTCGCCATCATGCAATCCGCGCCAGCCACCACGGCTCCGCCGCCCACCGACCCCACCCCGTTGCCCGGCCCGCGTACGCTGGGCATCCTCGATGCCGACCGGTTCGACCGCTGTCATGACACCGCGACTGCGGATGCAGTAACCGGCATGGCTGAAGCCAGCGCCTGGCTTGGCGAAGGCGGCGGCTTTGTCGCGCGCCAGTGTCTCGGCTTCGCGCAGGCCAAGGGCGGGCTTTACGATGCCGCGTCGATCAGTTTTGCCACCGCGGCGCGCGAAGCCGAGGCGGTGCGCGACTGGCGAGCGGCCAATCTGTGGGCGCAGGCCGGCAATGCCGCACTGGCGGCGGGCGATGCATCCGGGGCGCGCGGATTTCTCGACGCAGCGCTGACCCAGGCCCGGCTGACCGGGCTGGCGCTCGGCGAAGCGCATCTCGACCGGGCCCGCGCCTCGCTTGTGCTCGAGGACTGGGGGCGGGCGAGAGCCGATCTCGATCTCGCGGCGCAACATGCCAGCCAGGACCCGCTGGTCTGGCTGCTGTCGGCGACACTGGCACGGCGGCAGAATGACCTGGCACGGGCACAGGCCGACATCGCGGTTGCCGCGCGCCTCGGTCCGCGCGATGCCGCGATTGCGCTGGAGGCGGGGAATATTGCCTATCGTGCGGGCGACTGGGATGCGGCGGAACTGAGCTGGGCCAGCGTCGTCGCGGTCGCGCCGGGGAGCCCCCAAGGCGGGCTCGCACAGGCCCAGCTTGATCAGCTCGAAGCCGACCGGTTGGTGCAGGCGCAGGCTGGTGCGTTTAGCCGACTGCCGGAATCAGCCGCTGGCGATGCCCCCGTCGCTATCGTCCCGCAGTCGAGATAATATTCGACCGTCGTCACCACCCGCACGCGCTTGTCTGGCGTGTCGGTCACGCCATAGCCCTCGCTCGCCCCATCGCGCGCGGTGATCCCGAAATAGCCTTGAGTCGCCGGCCATAGCCCGTCCCCTGATTATGATGTATTCGCCACTGAAACAGCTGCACCATGCTGGCCGGTCTGGCGCGGGGCGGGCTGCTGCACGTTGAACCGTCTTTGTTAGCGATGAGTCGAACCATGGCCCTGAAATATTTGCACAGCATGATCCGCGTGTCCGACCCTGATGCCACCGTCGATTTTTTCAAACTCGTCGGGCTGGAAGAAGTGCGCCGGTTCGACAGCGAACAGGGGCGATTCACGCTGATCTTTCTTGCCGCACCCGGACAGGCGGGGGTGGCCGAGGTCGAGCTGACCTACAATTGGCCGCCGGCGGACGGCAGCGCGCCGGAAGCCTGTGCCGGCGGGCGCAATTTCGGCCACCTCGCCTACCGGGTCGATGATATTTACGCGACGTGCGCGGCGCTGTTGGCGGCGGGCGTGACGATCAACCGGCCGCCGCGCGACGGACATATGGCCTTCGTCCGATCGCCCGACGGGATTTCGGTCGAATTGCTGCAGGACGGCGCTCTGCCGCCACAAGAGCCATGGGCGAGCATGCCCAACACGGGAGTTTGGTAATGACCATGGAAGTGCTGCGCATCCCGGTCCTGACCGACAATTATATCTGGCTGGCGCACGACAGTGTCAGCGGCGAAACCACGGTGATCGACCCGGCGGTGGCTGAGCCGGTGCTCGATGCCGCAGCCCAGCGCGGCTGGACGATCACCCAGATATGGAACACCCACTGGCACCCGGACCATACCGGCGGCAATATAGCGATCAAGGCGGCGACCGGCTGTCATATCACCGGTCCGGCCGCCGAGGCATCCCGCATTCCGACGCTGGACCGGCTGGTGGCAGAGGGCGACATTGTGACGCTGGGCCGACATATCGCCCATGTCATCGACGTGCCCGCCCATACCGCCGGCCATATCGCCTATCATATGGCCGACGATGACATTCTATTCATCGGCGATACGCTGTTTGCGATGGGCTGCGGCCGGTTGTTCGAGGGGACGGCGGCACAGATGTTCGGCAACATGCGCAAGCTCGCCGCATTGCCCGATGCGACGCAGGTCTATTGCGCGCACGAATATACTCTGTCCAACGCACGCTGGGCAATCACGGCAGAACCGGAAAACGCCGCGCTTGCCGCCCGTCACGCCGCGGTGGTGGCGATGCGTGAGGCGGGCCAGCCGACGGTCCCGACCACCATTGGCGCAGAACGCGCGACCAATCCCTTCCTTCGCGCCGGTTCGGTCGAGCGGCTAGGAGAATTGCGTGCATCCAAGGACGTTTTCAGGTAAGAAGCCTATGCTGTGATCATGCCTTTCGCCGTTCATCGCAGGTAGCTTTTGGCGGCGTACCATTGCCCATCCGTAACTTTCAGGAGGTCGCCATGTCCCGTCCACTTGCCGCCCTGGCCCTCGCCGCCTTTGCGCCGCTCGCGCTCAACGCTTGCGCTGCCAGCACCGCCAGCGCGCAATCGGATGCGCTGACGCCGGATCAGCTCGCGCTGCTCGAACGCAATCTTGGTGGCAAGGTCGCGGGAAGCCCGGTCAGCTGCATCCCGTCGAGCACCAGCAGTTCGACCATCCGGGTCAGCGATTCGGTGCTGCTCTATCGCGCTTCGGGTCGTCTGGTTTACAAGAACGAGCTGCGCCAGTCTTGCCCCGGTCTGGCGCGCGACAATGATGTCATCGTCAGCCGCTCCAGCGGCAGCGGGCCGTGCCGCGGCGACATCATCCGGCTGGTCGACCGGGCGAGCGGCATCGGCGGACCTAGCTGCGTGCTGGGCGAATTCGTCCCCTATCGCACTCCGGCGGGCGCCAACTGAGTGCAGCGGGCATTCGCCCTCGGGTTGGCGGCACTATTGCCGGTGCTCATCGGCGCGGCGACGCCGGCAGGCGATACCGCACGAGATGCAGAGGCCGCCGCCACAGAAGCGCGCCTGATCGACCGGTATCTGGGCGGCAAGGTGGCGGGCGAACCCGAAAGCTGCATCAGCGTGCGCCAGCTGGTGCGCCCGGTTGTGGTATCCGACCGGACATTGCTGTTCCGCACGTCCGGCAGCTTGGTTTATCGCAACGACCTGCAACAGGCCTGTCCCGGCATGCGCGCCAGCCCTGCCCTGCCGATCATCGAGACACGCGGCACGACGGTTTGCCGCGGCACCATCGTTACCGTCCCGCGGGGCAACGAGCCAAGCTGCCAGATGGGCGATTTCGTGGCTTACCGGACGATTGGCGGGTGACGACCGCCCGATAGGCCGTCGCCGTTCTCAGCTTTTGTACATCGCCCCGATCTTGTCGGCGTAGACGGCATTCAACACGTGACGCCTGATCTTGAGGCTGGGTGTCATCTGCTCATTCTCTATGCTGAATGGTTCGTCGGCGAAGTCGAATTTGCGGACCTTTTCGATCACGTTCAGTTCCGAATTGACCCGGTCGATCGCGGCGCGGACGGCGGATTTGAACTTTTCATGCTGGCGCAGCAGCGCAAAGTCTGACGGCAGCCCTGCCGCCTTGGCCCATTCGGCAACCCATTCGGGGTCGGGCACGATGATGCCGACGATGTTCGGGCGCTTGTCACCATGGACCATCGCCTGCAGGATCTCAGGCTGAAGAGTCAGCATCCCTTCGACGCGTTGCGGGGAGACATTGTCGCCCTTGTCATTGACGATGATGTCTTTCTTGCGATCCGTGATCTTGATGCGCCCGGCGGAGTCGATGATGCCAATGTCGCCGGTGTGCAGCCATTTCCCCTTGCCGGGCTCTGCCGGGTCGTCTTTCAGGACACGCGCAGTTTCCGCCTCGTTGTTCCAGTATCCGTGCATGACGAGTTCGCCGCGCACCAATATCTCACCATCCCCGGCGATGCGCACTTCGGTGTTCTTGAGCGGCGGGCCAACGGTATCCATGCGGATTCCCGCGGACGGGCGGTTGCAACTGATGATCGGGCCACTCTCCGTCTGGCCATAGCCCTGCAGCAGGGTGACGCCGACCGAATGGAAAAAGATGCCGATGTCGGGATTGAGCGGCGCGCCGCCCGATACCAGCGCCTTCATCCGCCCGCCGAAGCGCGCCTGGATTTTGGGGCGAAACAACCGGTCGACCATATGATCGAGCGGGCGGTCCCATAGCGGCACTTTGCCTGCATAATCCTTTGCACCGATGCGCAGCGCCTGGCGCAAAAAGAAATTGGCGGCCTTGCCCTGTTTTTCGACGGCTTTGAGCATTCGCGCACGGATCACTTCGAACAGGCGCGGCACGACGACCATGATCGTCGGGCGCACTTCCTCCATGTTCGAGACCAGTTTTTCCAGTCCTTCCGAATAATAAATCTGCCCGCCCATGATTAGCGGCAGATATTGCCCGCCCGAATGTTCATAGGCATGGGACAGCGGCAGGAAGGACAGAAATACCTCGTCTTCGATACCGAAATCCTCGTCGACAATTGCGGCCGCGCCTTCGGCGTTGTGGAGGATGGCCCCATGATGCTGGCGCACCCCGCGCGGCGCGCCGCCGGTCCCCGATGTGTAGATCAGGCACGCGAGGTCGCCGCGCCGGACCGTGGCGGCGCGCTCGACGGTCGCCTCGACCTCTCCCGCGCCGCCCGATGCCATGCTCACCCAGTCGATGACGGTCACTTCGCCCTGCTGCGCCATCTTCATGTCTTCCATGACGACGACGAATTCGACCGGAGACCTGAGCGCAGCGGGCATCACCGTGCGGGCCAGCTTGGCGGTCGACACGATGACCGCGCGCGCACCCGAATTGTCGAGAATATGCTGGTGATCGCGTTCGGTATTGGTGGTGTAGGTCGGTACGGTGACGCAGCCCGCCGCCATGATGCCGAGGTCGGCAATAAACCATTCGGGCCGGTTTTCGGAGACCAGCACCACCCGGTCGCCCGCCACCAGTCCGGATGCGAGCAGCGAGCTGGCCAGCGCGGCGACCTGTTCGCCGATTTCGCGCCAGCTCTGGCTGGTCCAGACGCGATCGCCCTTGCGCCATAGGAACGGTTTGTCACCGCCTTCAGCGACCCGCGCGTAGAATAGCGAGACGAGATTGGGAAACCCGTCGATCTGCTGCGGCCTTGTCATGTCACTCTCTCGTCAGTTCCCGGGGAGGAAAAGGCATTTGGCCGGATTTCTATTCGGCTCTGGGTGGATCAGGTAAAAGACCATAGACAGTTCGTCATTCCGTCGCAGCGGGAAATCCTTCGCCCCAACGGGCCAGCCTGCGCCATCGGAGGACGGATTCGCGCCTGCGCGGGAATGGCGAAAGATGGACGGCGGGGTGGCAAACCGCTGGTCATTGTTCCACCGCGACCGCCACCGCACCGACGCTGCGCGGATCGGCCGCGCCGGTCCAGCTGCCGTCCGGATTGCGCTGTGCCGCGTTCAGTTTCGACCCGAGTTCGGAGGTGAGCACGGTGCGGCCGAACCGCGCCAGCTGCGGCCCCAGGACCGTGCCGAGCGGCGTGTTCTCGATGATATTGCCATCGCCCGCCATATACAGATTAGGCAGCGCAATCGCCTCTTCCACCGACAGGCCGAAATCGAGCACGCCGATCAATGTCTTGACGACGTGCATGATGATGCGCGGGCCGCCGGCCGATCCGACAGCGAGGATCGGCGCGCCGTCGGGGCCATAGACGATGGTGGGCGACATCGACGACCGGGGGCGTTTGCCGCCCTCGACCCGGTTGGCGACATCGTCGCCATCGCGCACCGGTGCCAGGCTGAAATCTGTCAGTTCATTGTTGAGCACCATGCCGCGCGCGACAAGCTGGCTGCCGAAAATGCCTTCGACGGTCGACGTCATGCTGGCCACATTGCCGGCGCGATCGACCGCGACGAAATGGCTGGTCGACGGGACTTCGCCCGCGACCGCGGTGATCCGTGCGGCCGATCCCGGCGGAC
>JANNMK010000167.1:0-12254 GCA_031397785.1 Sphingomonas sp.
GCCCGCGCGCCCAGCAGCTGATGCGGCTGGTGCGCGCATCGAACAATCTGGCCAGTATCAAGACAGTTGCCGCCTATGGCGAGCTGTTCAACAGCGCCTATTGGGCGAGCCGCCCGTATCGCGGTGACGAGCGTGCGCTGGAGGACGCGTGCCTGGCGCTCGCTGAACATCTGGTCGGCGACGACCGGGTCGGCGCATTCCGGCGGCTGGCGAGCCGATTGCGCATCGACGGGGTGAAGCTGCACCGGTTGCTGGCGCGGGTGGCGGACGATGTGCCCGACCCATGCCGGGAAGAACGGCGGCGCTCGCTTGGCGTGCTCCATTCGCTCAGGCTGGCACTGATGCAGCATATCTTTTTGCGCGCTGTGCAGATCCCGGCCTTTTCGCGCAGCAATGACATCAGCCGCGATGATGTGCTGGCGATGGTGTTTTCGCTGCGGATCGACGATGCGCTGGCGCAATTGCGGCGCGCCTTTCCGGTGGCGGGTCCTGCAATAGCGGACTTCGCGGTGGATGAGCCGAGCGATTATCCCGATGGCGAGGCGCAGGCCTATGCCGGGATACAGGCGGCGTACATCGAGCCGATCGCGACCGCGCACCAGCTGATCTTGCGCATCGGCACTGCCATCGCCAACCAGTTCGGCGCGCACGGGTAACGTGGCGCGGCCCGGGGCGCTGACGATGCGGTGCTGAAGCTGGTGTGATGCCGGTCATGCCATTGCCGCGACTCGCATGCTACTGTATCAAAAGAACAGCGGGGCTAATCCCCGACTTTGCGTAGCGCCGTTTTCCACGATGTACCCCGGACGGGATAATAGCATCGGGTCGTGCCAACGGATATATCGAGCGAACTAGCGGCTCTGGCAATCATGCTGGAGGATGCGATGAGTCGACTGACCGATTTTGCAGTAATCGGCGTTGCAGGGCTGATGGCCGCGGGAGCCAGCGCGCTGCTGGTGCGCGACGGCGTGGCTGCGGCAGACCATCTCGACCCGCCTTCGCGCACCGATTTCCGCTTCGATCCGACCACCGACCCGGCGGCAGACATTGCCGATATCTATGCATGGACGACGCCCAGTCACCTCAACATGGTCTATACTTTTGCAGGGCCGGGCGATGCGACCAATCCGGCGACCTACGACCCCAATGTGCGCTATCGCATCCATCTTTCGACCGCCGGGCGCGTCGACGATGATGAACATACGATATTGGCGCAGTTCGGCCAGGGCAGCGGCGGCTTCGGCATCAAATGGGAGGGGCTGCCCGGGGTCGCCGGGCCAGTGATCGCGCCGGTTGAACGGATCGTGATCCTGCCCAACGGTATCAAGCTGTTTTCAGGGCTGCGCGCCGACCCGTTCTTCTTCGATGTGCTGGGGTTTCGCGCCACCAACAGCTCGGGCACTTTGTCGATCCTCAATACTCGCGATTTCTTTGTTCGCGCCAACGACACGCTGATCGCGGTGCAGGTGCCGATCGGCCTGGTCGGGCGCGACACCAATGGCGACGGGCGGGCCGACAACCGCCTCGATGTGTGGGTCGATGCCTATCGCAAGGGAGGGCAATTGTGATGCGCCGTTCGATCCTGGGTCTGCCGCTGATGGCGTTGACGCTGTGCCTGCCGGGGTGCGGTGGCGGGGAGCAGCGGTCCGCCCCGCCGATCAATGTTGCGCCGACGCCAACCCCAGCGCCCGCGCCGACACCGACCACCGGCACGCTCGACGTGCTGCCGTGCCTCAACCAGGTGGTACCGCTCGACCGGGTGCCGCCGGGAACACGGGTGGTCGACCTTGTCATCCCCGACACGGTGACGATCTGGCCAGACCGGCCGATCGGTTTTCCCAACGGGCGGCTGCTGAGCGACCCGGTGATCGACATCACATTGGGTATCATCCTGCTCGACATCAATTCGGCCGGACAGAATGCCGCGAGCTTTGCTGCGTTGCCACTCAATCCAACCCAGGCAGGCAAGGTACCGATCGCCGATTTCCCGTTCGCCAACACGCCGCACGGCAGCCCGCTGCTCGACGCGGGAACCGGAAGCGATTTCACCTTCGATACCGCGCCGCTTTCCGCCTATGTCCAGGTCGACCGGATGGGGATGCCGGCGGTGGCAACGTCGATCATCCTTGGCCCGCGAAAAAATGCCTATAGCGACGGCAATGTCCAGCTCGACACCGCCAACACGTTCGCCTTCGACCTGATCGAAGGATTGCGGGTGTTCGCAACGCCGTTGCAGGACGATCTGGCCGATCGCGGCCTGCGAAGCTGTGCGGTGCGGCGGGCGACCTGAGCGATGCGGTGACGACCATGCAGCCGGGACGGCGACAATGGTTGCGCTGGCCGTTGCTGATCGCGCTGACGCTGGCGATTGTTGCAGGAATGGCGGCATGGCGCGAGGACCCACCTGGCCGGAATCCGCCGACCGCCCTGCCCGCGCCCTTTCCTTCGCCGCACAACGACTGGGCGGGCTATCTCGCGGCGATCGACGCCAGGATAGCGCGACACCGCGCGCGCACCGCGCAAGAGCCGAGCGACTGGCTGAGCCCTGCTGCCACCGCTGGCGCGATGCTCGACCGCGCGCAACTGACCGGACGATGGCAGGATCTTGCCGCTGCCGAAGCCGCGCTGGCCGAAGCGATGCGCCGCGCCCCGACCAGTGCCGCGCCGCACCCGCTGGCTGCGCGGCTGGCGCTGGCGCTGCACCGCAACGCCGCGGTCGAACCGGCGTTGCAGGCGGCCACCGCCGATCTCGAATTTGCCGGTGCGGTCAACCAGTCCAATGCGGCGATGCTGCGCGCCGATGTGGCGCTGTATCGCGGGCAATGGCGGCAGGCCGACGCGCTGCTGATCGAGGCGCAGGCGCTGGCCGATGACCCGGCGCTGCACGCCCGCCGTGCGTTCATCGTCGAACGGACAGGCAGTGCCGATGCTGCCATCGCGGCGTGGATCGGCGCGGCCTATGCAACCGACCGGCCATCGCGGCGATTATTGTCGGGGATCGCCGCGCAGATCGGCAATATCGAGCTGGGGCGCGGCAACTGGAGGGCGGCCTCGCGCTGGTACGAGCAGGCCGAACGGCTGATGCCGGGCGACTGGCGCATCGCAGCGCTGAGGTTGCAGATGCTGGCGCTTGGTGGCGATCTGGCGGGGGCAACACGCGGGATGGCGCGGCTGGCGGCGGCGCATGACCAGCCCGAATTATGGGATGCGCTGGCGGCTTGGCAGCGCAGCAGCGGCAGCAACTGTTCGGCGGAACTGGAGCGGGCAGCAAAAGGCTGGCGGGAGTGGCAAGCCCGCTATCCTGAAGCGGTGGCGGCGCATTATGCCGAACATGCGCTGGCGGCGGGCGACGGGGCGGCGGCGCTCGCTGCGGCGCAGCGCAATTTCACAAACCGCCCCTATGGCGATGCCGGCGTGCTGCTCGCCACCACATTGTCCGCCAATGGCGCAATTGCCGAAGCAAGGGGCGTGCTGCACCGGGTAACCGCGAGCGGATGGCACAGCATCGAAAGCGACCGGCTGGCGTTCGAACTGGCCGCGCTCGCAGGCGATGGCCCGGGCGCAGAGGCGGCGCGGCGGGCGGCGCTGAAACGCAATCCGCGCGTCTTTGACCCCGCCATGGCGCTGATCCGGTTCGGCCTGCATTGATGAGCCGCTTGCTGACACCGACGCTGGCCATGCTGTTCCTCCTCCTTTCAGGATCGCCGCTGATCGCGCATCTGACGCCGAACAGCGAGCTGGTGCTCGATTTCGCCTCCGGCCATATCATGCTCGATGCGATCATTCCCGAAGGCGATTATCGCGCCGCCGCCAATGCTCCACGGGCACGCGACGCACTATATGCCGCGCGCTGGCTGGCGGGCGAGGTGGCCGCAACATCGCCTGACGGACGGCGATGGCGCGTCGCGGTGGAGCGGACGCAATTCGTCGAGCGCGCAGGGCCGCCGGATTTGCATGCGCTCATCCGCCTGACCCCACCGCCGCGGGCCAGCCCGCGCGTTCTGACGCTGCACTGGAGCGCGGTGATCGGCCAGACGCCAGACCATTTCGTGCTCTTGCTGGTTGGCGCGGACCATGGCGGGGGTGTCTTGCGCAGCGATCGTGCGCTGATCGGCGCGTTGCGCGGCGACCGGCAAAGCATCGTCATCGATCGCGGCGCGCCATCGGCCTGGGCAGGGTTTCGCGCGGCATTCCGGCTGGGGATGCACCATATCGCCGAGGGGACCGACCATCTGTTGTTTCTGCTGGCGCTGTTGCTGCCCGCGCCATTGCTGGCATCGGGCGCGCGCTGGGCAACGCCGCGCCGCACCGCCGGTGCGCTGGGAAAACTCGCGGGCACGATCACGGCCTTCACGGCAGGCCACAGCCTGACGCTGGTGATCGCGGCGCTGACGGCAGCGCACTTGCCGCCACAGCCGGTCGAGCTGCTGATTGCCGTGTCGATAGCGATTGCCGCCCTGCATGCGGTGCGACCGATTTTTCCGGGGCGCGAGGCATGGGTGGCAGCCGGGTTCGGGCTGGTCCACGGGCTCGCCTTTGCAACGCTGGTCGGTGATGTGGGGCTTGGTGGCGGTGACCGGTTGCTGGCGATACTGGGGTTCAATCTTGGCATCGAGGCGATCCAGCTGGGTGTGGCGGCAGTGGCGATCGTGCCATTGATCGTCATGGCACCGACCCCGCCCTATGCATTCGTGCGGACGGGCGGCGGGCTGTTCGCTGGGATGGCGGCGCTCGCGTGGATCGCCCAGCGGGTGAGCGGCACCGACAATGGGCTGGCGGGCGCAGTCGAAGGAGTGGCGGCGCAGGCGCACTGGTTGTTGCTGGCGCTTTTCATACTTGCGCTGGCGGCGCGACGGAAATTTCGCGCAATGGCAACAATCGTGCGATAGATTATCGAGATGACCATCGACCGCCGCGATTTTCACCGCAGCCTGACAGCGCTTGCCTTTGGCGGGGCCGCTGCTGCCTGTTCGACCCGGATGGCGGCTGCGCCTACGCCCGCCGCTGATATCTACGGACCGTTGACGGACGATCCGGGCGGGATCATCGATTTGCCGCGCGGCTTTTCCTATCGGGTGCTTTCCTCGCTGGGAGAGACGATGAGCGACGGGCATAAGGTGCCCGACCGCGCCGATGGCATGGGCTGCATCCGCATCGACGCCGAGCGCATGGCGCTGGTCCGCAACCATGAACTGCAAGCCCATCATCAGGCAAGCGGGGCCTTCGGGGAGGCTGCTCCGGCGGGGGTTTCAGCCTATGACCGCCGCAGCGACACCGCTCAGCCAGTGCCCGGCGGGACCAGCACGATCATCTATAACGGCCGCTCGGGACAAGTGGAGGCGCAATATCTGAGCCTCGTCGGCACCATCCGCAATTGCGCGGGCGGAACCACGCCATGGGGGACATGGCTGACCTGCGAGGAGGATGTGACGAGGGCCGGGGGCGGCACTCGTGCGCCGGTTGGCCGCGACCATGGCTGGGTATTCGAAGTGCCCGCCGCGCATCGCGGGTTGGCAAACCCCGCGCCACTGACCGCGATGGGACGGTTCAACCACGAAGCCGCCTGTGTCGATCCGCGCACCGGCATCGTTTATCTGACCGAAGATCGCGAAGACAGCTTGTTCTATCGCTTTCTGCCGAGCCGGCTGGGTCGGCTGGCGGCGGGCGGCAGGTTGCAGGCGCTGGCGATGGTAGAGGCTGATCGCAGGGATAGCCGCAACTGGTCGGAAGCGAGCATGGTGGTCGGGACCTGGCATGGCGCGCGCTGGATCGACATCGACGGGGTCGAATCGCCCGATGATGACATGCGGATGCGCGGGGCGGCGGCGGGCGGCATGGTGTTTGCGCGCGGCGAAGGCATCTTCTGGGGCCGTGACGAGCTGTACTTCACCTGCACCAACGGCGGCGCGGCGCGGCTGAGCCAGATCATGCGATACCGCCCTTCGCGGGCCGAGGGACAGTCGGGCGAGCGCGATGCGCCGGGGCAATTGCAACTGTTCGTCGAATCGACGGACGGCGACGCGCTCAACTATGCCGACAATCTCGCGATCGGATCGAACGGCCATCTGATCGTTTGCGAGGATCAATATACCGATGGCGCGGTCAATTATTTGCGCGGGGTGACGCCCGAGGGGCAGCTTTATCCGTTCGGGCGTATCCGTATCCAGACCGAACCAGCGGGGGTGTGCTTCTCCCCCGATGGGCGGACAATGTTCGTCAACATCTATTCGCCGACAAAGACGCTGGCGATCACCGGGCCGTGGGCGGGATCGGGGTTAGGATAACCGTCATTGCGAGCGCAGCGAAGCAATCCAGGGCGGCTCTGCTCAGGCTCTGGATTGCTTCGCTGTGCTCGCAATGACGGCTCCCCTTGAACACCACGCCACCACGCGGCAAGGTTTGGCCATGACCACGCCCTCCCCCGCCCCGTTTGCCGGGCCATCATCGCATAGTTTCACATCGCAGCGGCTGCGGCTGCATTATGCCGACTGGGGCAATCCGGGTGCGCCGCCGCTGATATTGCAGCACGGCGGGCGCGATCATTGCAGGAGCTGGGACTGGGTGGCGCAGGAGTTGCGGCACGACTGGCATGTCATCGCCCCCGACCTGCGCGGCCATGGCGACAGCGCCTGGGCGCCCGACGGCAATTACGAGATGGCGGGGCTGGTCTATGATTTCGCGCAGCTGATCCACAGTCTCGACCTCGCGCCTGTCACTATTGTCGCCCACTCCCTGGGCGGAAATATCGCCACGCGCTATGCCGGGCTCTATCCGGAAAATGTCCGCAAGCTGATGTCTATCGAGGGGCTGGGGCCATCCCCCAAATCGCGCGCCGAACGTGAGGCCAAGGGAATGCCGACGCGGTTTCGCGACTGGATCGATGAAAAACGCACCGCATCGGGGCGACTGGTGCGGCGGTACCCGACGATCGAAGCTGCCTATGAGCGGATGAAATCCGAAAATGCCTATCTGACCGACGAACAGGCGCGCCACCTGACCGTCCACGGCATCAGCCGCAACGAGGATGGCACATGGAGCTGGAAATTCGACAATTATCTCAACGTCTGGGCGCCGTTCGACCTTGCCGCCACCGATGTGGAAGCGCTGTGGGCAGCGATCTGCTGCCCGACATTATTGCTTTACGGTGCCAACAGCTGGGCTTCCAACCCGGACAATGACGGGCGGATGGCCCATTTTCATCATGCACAGGTGATCGAATTCGCCGAAGCAGGCCACTGGCTGCACCATGACCAGTTCGACCGCTTTATCGGGGTGCTGCGGGACTTTCTGTAACTTTGGTCGACAGTTTCCGTTTGCGTAAACGGAAAGCCGCATCATAATCTCCGAAACAATAAACGGGAGAGGATGATGGGCCAGCTGGACGGCAAGGTCGTGGCGGTAACCGGCGCAGGACGCGGCATCGGCCGCGAGATTGCTGTGCTGTGTGCGCGTGAAGGCGCGGCGGTCGTCGTCAATGATTTCGGTGGCAGCGCCGATGGAGAAGGCGGCGATAGCGGACCAGCGCATGACACCGTTGCCGACATTATCGCAGCGGGCGGGCGCGCCCACGCCAACCTTGCCAGTGTCGCCGATCCGGCGGGCGCGGCGAGCATCGTCGAGGATGCGGTTTCGGCATTTGGACGGATCGACGCGGTGGTCAACAATGCGGGCATATTGCGCGACCGCATCTGGCACAAGATGAGCCATGCGGACTGGTCGGCGGTGATTGACGTGCATCTCCATGGCAGTTTCAACGTGTCGAAGGCAGCGACCCCTTATTTCCGCGATCAGGGATCGGGCAGCTTTATCCATTTCACATCGACAAGCGGCCTGATCGGCAATTTCGGACAGGCCAATTACTCGGCGGCAAAGCTCGGTATCGTCGGACTGTCGCAATCGATTGCGCTCGATATGGCGCGGGTCGGTGTGCGCTCCAACTGCATCGCGCCGTTTGCGTGGAGCCGCCTGATCGGGACCATCCCGACGACGACGCCCGAAGAAGAAGCGCGGGTCGAACGGATGAAGACGATGAGTGCCGACAAGATCGCCCCGCTCGTCGCCTTCCTCGCCAGCGATGCGAGCGCCGAGGTGACCAACCAGATTTTCGGGGTGCGCAAGAACGAGATCATGCTGTTCTCGAAACCGCGCCCGATGCGCACCATGCACAAGGACGGCGGCTGGAGCGCGGCGAGCATCGCCGAGGAATTGCTGCCAGCCTTCCGCCCGAGTTTCGCGCGGCCCGACGAACGGTCGGCGGATGTGTTTCCATATGACCCGATTTGATCCGCACGCCCTGCTTGCGCATCCGCCGATCGTCACGCACCAGGTGCTGACCCGGCGCGACACGATCCTCTATGCGCTGGGCGTCGGGGCGAGCGAATTGCGGTTCGTCTATGAGGACGGCCTGCGCGCCCTCCCCACTATGGCGGTGGTGCTGGGCTATCCCGGCTTCATCTGGCGCGACCCGGCATTGGGGGTCGATTGGCAAAGAATCCTGCATGGCGAACAGTCGATGCTGCTGCACGCGCCCTTGCCGGTCGAGGGCGAAATCGTTGGCGAGACGCGCTTTGCCGGTATTGTCGACAAGGGCGCGGACAAGGGCAGCGCGCTGCATGTAATTCGCACGATCCGCGACGGTGCGGGGGCGCTGCTCGCCACGGCGCGGTCGACAACGATGCTGCGCGGCAATGGCGGATGGAGCGATGGCGGGCCGTCCGTGCTCGGCGAAGCGCCGCCCGCACCCAACATCCTGCTTTCTTCCGCGCCCGATGACCTCGTCACATTGGCCACGTCGCCCGACCTAGCCTTGATCTATCGCTTGTCCGGCGATCTCAACCCGCTGCACATCGACCCGAATGTTGCCAAGCAGGCAGGCTTTTCCGCGCCGATCCTGCACGGGCTGGCGACCTATGGCGTGGTCGGGCGGGCTTTGCTCAAGGCGCGCGGCGGCAATGATCCGGCGCGGTTGACGCAAATGAATACCCGCTTTTCCGCGCCCGTCTATCCCGGAGAGACCATCGAGACCGCAATCTGGGATGAAGGCGGCGGCGCGCTCTCGTTCCGGGCGCGTATCGTCGAACGCGATGTCGTAGTGCTGGCCAATGGCTATGCGGAGATGACGGCATGACCATCGTCGGCATCCACGGCTTTGGCGCCTACATCCCGCAGACACGATTGCAGCGCAGCGCCATCCATGCCGCCAACGGCTGGTTCGCGGGCGGATTGCGCGGCCTCGCCAAGGGCGAGAAAGCGGTGGCGGGCTGGGACGAGGACCCGATCACCATGGCGGTCGAGGCGGCGCGCGATCTGTTCGCCGACCGACCGCGCGCCATCGACAGCATCACCCTCGCCAGCACCACGCATGTTTTTGCCGACCGGCAGAATGCGGGCGTGGTCAACGAAGCGCTGAACCTTGCCGACGCCACTGGGGCGCTCGATGCAGGCGGCAGCCAGCGCTGCGGGACATCGTCGCTGATTGCGGCGCTCGACGCGGCGGCGGCGGGCAAGGTGACGCTGCACCTGAGCGCCGAGCGCAGCATTCCCGCCCCAGCGAGCGAGCGCGAAATGGTGGCGGGCGATGCGGCGGCGGCGATCCTCGTTGGTCCCGGCGCGGGCCTCGCCCGGCTGATCGGCAGCCACAGCGTCACCGCCGATTTCATAGACCATTTCCGCGAGAGCGGCGAGGATGCGAACTACGACTGGGAAGCGCGCTGGGTCCGCGACGAAGGCTATGGCACGATCATGGCACCCGCAATCACGGCGGCACTGGCCAAATTCGGCGTTGGCGGCAACGCCATCTCCCGTTTCATCGTGCCGGTCGCGGTGCGCGGGGTGCCTGAAATGCTGGCCAGGGCCGCGGGCATTTCGCCGGACGCCATCACCGACGATCTCTCCGCGTCGGTCGGCCACAGCGGCGCGGCGCACCCGGCGCTCATGCTCGCTGATGCGCTCGACAGCGCATCACCAGGCGAAAAGCTGCTGCTCGTCGCCTTTGGCCAAGGCTGCGACGTGCTGCTGTTCGAAGCGACCGACGCTATCGCCTCGGCAAAGCCCAGACTCGGCGCATCCGGCTGGCTGGCCCGGCGAACCGAGTCGACCAATTATATGAAATATCTGTTTCATCGCGGCCTCGTCGATCTGGAACGCGGCCCGCGCGCTGAACAGGACAGCAAGACCGCGCTGAGCGCGCTGTGGCGCAATCGCAAGGCAGTGATGGCGCTGGTCGGCGGACGCTGCACCAAGACAGGCACGGTGCAATTTCCGATGAGCGAGGTCAGCGTCAACCCCAATGATCATGCCGTGCGCACGCAGGAGGACTATCCGCTGGCCGATATGCCCGCGCGCATCCTGACCCATACCGCCGACGCGCTGACCTACTCAGCCGATCCGCCCGATTGCTATGGCAATATCGAGTTCGAAGGTGGCGGGCGGATGATGGCGCAATTTACCGATATCGCGCCCGACGCGCTCGACGTGGGATTGCCGATGCGGATGATGTTCCGGATCAAGAGTTTCGACGATCTGCGCGGGTTTCGGGGCTATTTCTGGAAAGCAGCACCGGCGCACTAAATTACCCTCTCCCCTCCAGGGGAGAGGAGCGAGACTTACTGAGCCAGAGGCGAAGTTAGTCGCAGCGGAGAGGGGCCTTGCGCGCGCACTGCCCCTCTCCCAGTTCCGGTAGGTGCTTTCGCACCGACCTTCACTACCTCTCCCCTGAAGGGGAGGGGGGAAAGGACGACACGATGGCAAGTGGCATCAAGGACAAAGTCGCCATCCTCGGCATGGGCTGCGCGAAATTTGGCGAGCGGTGGGACAAGGATGCCGACAGTCTGATGCTGGAAGCCTATGAGGAAGCCATCGCAGATGCGGGTATCGAGACCAGTCAGATCGACGCCGCGTGGCTCGGCGCGGCCTTTGATGCGGTCAATATCGGGCCGTCAGGCATCCCGCTGGCCGTCGCTTTGCGCCTCCACGACATCGGTGTCACCAAGGTCGAGAATTATTGCGCGAGCGGGACCGAGAGTTTTCGCGGTGCGGTCTATGCTGTCGCATCGGGTGCAGCGGACATCGCGCTCGCCATGGGTGTCGAGAAGCTCAAAGACACCGGCTATGGCGGGTTGCCGGTCAGAACACGCGGCACCACGCATGACATGATCGGCATCACCGGGTCTGCGCCGGGCAATTTTGCGCAGCTCGCATCGGCCTATCGGGCGACTCACTCTATCGATGCGGGCGATCTCAAACGGGCGATGGCGCATGTTTCGGTCAAGAGCCACGCCAATGGGGCCAAAAATCCCAAGGCGCATCTGCAAAAGGCGATCACCGAGGAGCAGGCGCTGAATGCGCCGATGATCGCCAGCCCGCTGGGCCTGTTCGATTGCTGCGGGGTTTCCGACGGGGCGGCCTGCGCCATCGTCACCACGCCCGAGATCGCCCGCGCGCTGGGCAAGCGCGACATCGTCACCATCAAGGCGTTGCAGGTAGCGACGTCGAACGGCTGGGAAGCGCAAGGGTCGGGCTGGAACGGCAGCTATTTCCACACGACGCGCGTTGCCGCGGCCAAAGCCTATAAGGAGGCAGGCGTCACCGACCCGCGTGGACAAATCGGCCTCACTGAGGTCCACGACTGTTTTTCGATCACCGAACTGGTGACGATGGAAGACCTGTTCCTGTCGAAGGAAGGCGCGGGCTGGCGCGACGTGCTCGACGGGGTGTTCGATGCCGATGGCGCTGTGCCCTGCCAGATCGACGGCGGCCTCAAATGCTTCGGCCATCCCATTGGTGCGTCAGGTCTGCGCATGATCTATGAAAATTATCTGCAACTGCTCGGACGGGCGGGAGCGCGGCAACGCAGCAAACCGCCGGTACTGGCGCTGTCCCACAATCTGGGCGGCATGCCGAATTCGAATGTCAGTGCAATCGCGATTGTCGGGCTGGCGGATGCATGAATAATAGCCCTCTCCCGTTCGGGGGAGAGGGGGCGTCGACAGGCCAGACCTCCCAGTGGACAACCCCACCCCGAACCCCTCCCCCGAAGGGGAGGGGAAAAGTAAAAGGATATGATGATGCTTAATCACGGAATGGATGCTGACACATTCGATGCCTTTATCGAGCAGCTCAAACGCTATGTGCGCGAACGGCTGATCCCGGCCGACGCCGATGTGATTGCGAACGACCGCATCCCCGACGATATCCTCAATGAAATGCGAGAGATGGGGCTGTTCGGCATCACCATTCCCGAGGAATATGGCGGC
>JANNMK010000240.1:0-6628 GCA_031397785.1 Sphingomonas sp.
AACCTCAAGGAAACGGTGACCCGTGTCCTCGCCAGCCTGACACCACGCGAAGAACGCGTGCTGCGCATGCGCTTTGGCATTGGGATGAACACCGATCACACGCTCGAGGAAGTCGGCCAGCAATTCAGCGTGACCCGCGAACGCATCCGCCAGATCGAGGCGAAGGCCTTGCGCAAACTCAAGCACCCAAGTCGTTCCCGCAAGATGCGCAGCTTCCTTGATCAATGATGATCCGCCAGCTAGCTTGGTCCAATTCGGAGATAAATCAGGCCTGATATTGCGCGGGAGCACACATCATCGATGCAACTCAAGGCTTTTGAAGCCGCGCTTCGGCTGATCGGGCTCAGCCCGGCCGATCAGCCGTTGATGCGTATCCTTTCCATCGCCGTCGGTGCAGCGGGCTGTTCTTCGGGGCTTATCGGCGTGCGATGGCCGGACCGTTTTCAGATCATTGTATCGGTGGGTATGCCGCTGGCAGATTTTCGTCCCGAACTCGAACGATCAGACGCTCTCGCCAAATTGCTGCATGACCCTGTGCTGATCGCCGATGCCCGCGAAGAGCCGGCGTTTGCGGGGCACCCCCATGTGACAGGCGATGCCAACTGGCGGTTCATTGCCAGCGTTCCGCTGCGTTTTGTCCACCTCCCGCTCGACATTGTCATGATGTGCATGGACGGACGAACCGATGTCATTCGGCGGGACAATCTGCTCAATTGCCTCGACGAATGCGCTGCGATCGCGTCGGACGAGCTCCGGTTAATCTCCGACATTGCCCTTCAGTCGGAAAAAATTGCAGAAATCCGTGCCACCAGCGCCATCCGCATGAACGGTGTGCGCGATGCAGGTATTCCCATGGCGCTGGTCGCTGCCGATGGCCGCATCGCGCTCGCCAACGACCGGTTGCTGGCCACCGTCGGCAGGCCAACTGGGACCTGGCCGCCGATCCACATCGGCGACCTGTTCCCCGGCAATGCACAACTCGTCATGGATCGGCTTCATACGCTGCTTGTCACCCAGTCCGGAGCGGACTCCCTGCTTGTGCATGGGCATGAGAGCGACAGGATCTACGGTGTCGATCTGATGAGGGTCGTTTCGAGCGACGCCGAGAATCCGCTGACTTTGTGCACCATTACCGACAGGTCGCGCATCCTGTCGCAAGCGGACGAAGCCGCGCGGCCCAGTAGCGAGCCGGTGCAGGTTGTGGCCGACTTCCTGCTCGATACCCTGATCACGCGTCAACGCTTGCTCAAACGGGGCGCCGTTACGTTCCACGCTTTGCGTCGGTGGCGCGCTTCGGTGAAGCAAAGCCAGCTGGCCGCCCTCAAAGCGCTCAAACGCCACCGATCCGCCGATTTTATCGAGCGGGTCGCGGACGAAATGGCAGCGACCGCCAGCACCTTGTTCGGTCGCCAGACTTTCTCGATCGTCGTCTCAGTGCCATGTGGCAACAGCGGTCCGGGGTGTTTTTCCCATTTGCTGGCCGATGCGGTGGCTCGGCGGCTCGGCTTGCCTCATGTCAGCGCTTTCGCCGATCTTCCGCGCACCGGGGGCAGCCATCCGCGCGGCATTACGCGCAGACCGGCGATGTCGCTAATCCAGCCGCTCGACGCCCCAGTCCTCCTGATCGATGATGTCGCCACATCGGGCGCCCATCTCGCCGAGGCCGCCAGATTGCTGCTCGCCTCGGGAGCGCCGGCGGTCCTCCCGCTGGCGTGGCTGGCCGACGCCTGATCCGCCACGGCCATCGCGACCGTTTGCTGACTATCGCCGTCGTCTACCCGTCCAATAGTCGTCGAATGTCCGTCGAATGTCCGTCGTCCCATATCGGGGCATGGGTCATAAACCCTGCCTTTACGCTGTCATGCCTATAACTGCGGCCAGCAGGCGGATTGGCTCTCGGTTCAATCGCCCCACACAGGACGATGCGACCATGGTGCAAGTACAGCGGATCGAACGCGGCAAAGGGCTGACCAGCGCCATCGACGCGCTCGTGACCAGCGATGGTGCGGCCGCCCATGATTATGTTCTGTCACGCAAACTGGTCGATGGCCGCAACGCCACCCGCAATCTTGCAGACGCGGTGCATTTCTTCGGACTGCTGCACGGTCGCCAGCCCGGTGTCATGGAACTGGCAAGCGCCCGCGCGGTGCGCGCCGATGAACGCCACTGGTTTGATCAGGCCAATGGTGCCTTTGCGCGAGAACGCGCCTATCTATCCTCCTTGTCGTCGGCTGCCGGCCCGATACCCAGCACATCGGGCCAACAGCAGTGCGAAGCAACCGCGCTTGCCCAGGGTCACGCTATCGAGATGCTCGGCCGGTCCGAACGCAGCGGCTGTGCGCTGGGGGCGGCCATCGCCATGGCGCTCGACTGGCGGGCGATCCGGGCGGTGCTTGATGCAGCGGCACAGCGGCTCGAGGTTGCGGCCCGTCCTGCTGCATTGCCCGACCTCCATGAAACCATTGCGCTGATCGATTCAGTAGAGGGCAATCCGGCGGTCGAGCGCGCCATGCTGTTCGGTGCCCAACAGCTGCTTGCCCAGCATCGCGGAATGTGGGACTTGCTGGCTACCCGTGAAATGGTCCGTGCCCGCGCCTGAAGCGCTGCCTCCTGCCTGGGTCTTTCATCGACTTGCGCGCCTCGCAGCGCTTGCTTATGCCGCGTCCCTTGACGTTAACGTAAAGGGCGAGCGATGCGATTCGAGGGCACCAGCAACTATGTCGCGACCGACGATCTCAAGATCGCGGTTAACGCCGCGGTTACATTGCGCCGCCCGTTGCTGGTGAAGGGCGAACCGGGCACTGGCAAGACGGTGCTCGCCGAAGAAATCGCTCAAGCGCTCGGCGCTCCGCTCATCACTTGGAACGTCAAATCCTCGACCAAGGCGCAGCAGGGCCTGTACGAGTATGACGCGGTTGCCCGGTTGCGCGACGGCCAGCTCGGCGACGAGCGGGTCCACGACATCCGCAACTACATCAAACGTGGCAAGCTGTGGGACGCATTTACCTCCCCTGTCCTCCCCGTCCTGCTCATCGACGAGATCGATAAGGCCGACATCGAATTCCCGAACGATCTGCTGCAGGAACTCGACCGCATGGCATTCGATGTCTATGAAACCGGAGAAACGGTCGCGGCAGCGGAACGTCCGGTTGTCATCATCACATCGAACAATGAAAAGGAATTACCTGACGCGTTCCTGCGCCGCTGCTTTTTCCATTATATCAAGTTTCCTGACCGTGAAACGATGCAGGCCATCGTCGATGTCCACTTCCCCGGCATCCAGAAAATACTTGTCAGCCGCGCAATGGACATTTTCTATGAGGTGCGTGACGTTCCGGGTCTGAAGAAAAAGCCCTCGACAAGCGAGCTGATCGACTGGCTGAAATTGCTGCTCAATGAAGACATGCCGCTCGAAGTCCTGCAATCGAAGGACACCCGCAGCGCCATTCCGCCACTCTATGGTGCGTTGCTTAAAAACGAACAGGATGTGATGCTGTTCGAACGATTGGCGTTTCTCGCCAGGCGGCAGGGCGCCTAAGCGAAAATGCAACTCGCTGGCGCGTCAACGCGGTTCGCCGCGATACGCGCCAAGCTCGAAGCATATGAGCCTCAACCAGGCTGGCGCGCCTGGCTGTACGAATTCCTGCTGTTCGGCTTCAAACAAGGTTGGGCCTGCCTGTTCGGTGGCCTGATGCTTTCACTGCTGCTTGGCACATACTTCTTTTATCCGGCCGACGCGGTTTTGCTTCGCTATGATTTCATTACGATCGTTGCACTGGCAATCCAGCTCCTGATGCTCGCATTGCGCCTCGAAACATTGGAAGAAGCGCGGGTGATCCTCGTCTTTCACGTCGTCGGTACGATCATGGAACTGTTCAAAACAAGTGTGGGCTCATGGGCATATCCTGAAGACGCGCTGCTGCGGATTGGCGGCGTGCCGTTATTCTCAGGCTTCATGTACGCCTGCGTCGGCAGTTATCTTGCGCGCGTATGGCGTATTTTTGATTTTCGTTTCGATGGCTTTCCGGCAATGGCCGCGCTCGGCACAATTGCTGTCGCAATCTACATCAATTTCTTCACTCACCACTGGATTATCGATTTTCGCTGGTTTCTGTTCGCTGCAATAGCGTGGCTTTACCGTAGCTGCTGGGTGCAATTCCGCCCATGGCGGCAGGTGCGCAAAATGCCATTGCTCGCCGGTTTCCTGCTCGTCGCGCTGTTCATCTGGTTCGCTGAAAATCTGGCGACCTTCGCACGCGCCTGGACTTATCCAGGCCAAGCGGACGAGTGGGAGCCGGTCGGGCTTGCCAAACTCGGTTCCTGGTATCTGCTGATGACGCTCTCGTTCACACTTGTCGCTACGATGCATCGACCGACAAGAGCGGTCTAACCTTCTGCGGCATCCGCAAGCGCCAGAAGATTGCGGCCATAGGCGGTTTTCTCAAACTGGCGCCCGGCCTCGCGCAACTGAGCAACGCTTATGAAGCCCTGCTGGAAAGCGATTTCCTCCAGACAAGCAATGGTCGATCCCGTGCGCTTTTGAATGACCCGAACGAATTCGGATGCCTCGACAAGGCTGTCGTGGGTGCCGGTATCCAGCCAGGCAAATCCGCGGCCCATCCGTTCGACATACAGATCGCCCATCTCCATGTATAATCGGTTGAGATCGGTGATTTCGAGCTCCCCGCGGGCTGATGGCTTTATCTGCAAAGCAAGTTCGGTGACCCGATGATCGTAAAAATATAGGCCAGTAACCGCGAAATGCGATTTTGGCTGCTTCGGCTTTTCCTCGATGCTGGTTGCCCTGCCCTCCCTATCGAGCGTGACAACGCCATATGCGCCCGGATCGTCGACCTGGTAGGCAAACACTGTCGCGCCGCTGGTTCGTCCCCGCGCGCTTACCAACATCGACTGGAATCCTGCGCCGTAGAAAATATTGTCGCCCAACACGAGCGCTGCTGGGCCTCCATCAACAAAATCTGCCGCGATATGAAACGCCTGCGCCAATCCTTCGGGCTTTGGTTGAATGGCGTAATCGATAGCAAGCCCGAGGTTTGCACCATCACCAAAGAGTCGGCGGTAATTGTCTAGATACTCGGGCGACGAAATAATCAGAATTTCTCGAATCCCGGCCAACATCAACACCGACAGCGGATAGTAGATCATCGGCTTGTCATAGATGGGAAGCAGCTGCTTGTTGATGGCCAGCGTTGCCGGATGCAAACGCGTGCCCGATCCGCCTGCCAGAATAATGCCCTTCATCATGCTTTGCCTTTTGCGAACCGCTGTATGAGAATATCGTCGAGGGCGGAGCGCCAGTGGCGCGGATTGATACCCGTCGCTGAGCGAAAACGCCCGGTTTCAAGCCTGCTGTTTGAAGGCCGCGCGGCAGCGGTGGGATAGGCGCTGCTCGGGATTGGCCGAATGCTCGGCACCTTTCCGCCCATTAGCTCAATTGCGTCGAAGATATGGGTTGCCAGATCGAACCAGCTTGCCTCCCCGTCGTTCACGAAGTGCAGCGTTTGTCCGATGACATGACCGCCTTCGATGATAGCGAGCAGCGCTTCGGCGATATCATCGGCACTGGTCGGGCAACCCATCTGGTCGGATACAACGCGCAACTCGTCATGGCTTGCCGCCAGCCGAAGCATCGTATTGAGAAAATTGCTTCCTCCGGCACTTAGCACCCACGCGGTTCGGACGATTGCATGACGTGCATTCGCGCTGCGCACCACTGCCTCGCCGGCTTCTTTGCTGCGACCATAAGCGTTGATCGGCGCGACAGGATCATCTTCGACGTAAGGCACGGGTTTTGATCCGTCGAATACATAGTCGGTCGACAGATGAACGATCGGCACGTCGCGCGCTGCCGCTTCCAACGCCAGCATTTCCGGCCCATCGCGGTTGATCGCCATCGCAAGGTCGAACTCGCCTTCTGCCTTATCGACTTCGACATAGGCCGCGCAATTGACAATACATCGCCAATGGCGCGAACGCACCATCGCGCTAATACTGTCGCGATTGGCCAGATCGAGAAGAGCCCGAGGCGGGGCATAGTATGCGATGTTTCGGGCGTCCGCCAGACGAGCAAGCGCTCCGCCGATCTGGCCGCTGCCCCCAGTAATCAGGATCGGCAAGTTCATTCAGGATTGGCCACTGGCAGCCCCAGCCGCTGCCCACGATAAGCTCCGGATCGGATTGCCTCCCACCAATCGCGGTTGGCCAAATACCATTCGATTGTCTTGCGCATGCCGCTCTCGAAACTCTCCTGCGGTTCCCAGCCAAGGTCACGGCTCAATTTGGTTGCGTCGATCGCATAGCGGAAATCATGACCTGGCCGGTCCGTGACATAGGCTATCTGCTGTCGATAGGACTGACCGTCGCTGCGCGGCTGAAGCCGATCGAGAACGTCGCAGATATGGTGGACGACCTGCAAGTTGGTTTTTTCAGATCGACCGCCCACCATATAGCTTTCACCGATGGCCCCTCGCTCGAAAACGAGCGCCAGCGCGCGCACATGATCGTCAACATACAGCCAGTCACGGACATTGCTGCCTGTTCCGTAGACCGGCAACGCTTCGCCTGAAATCGCCTTGATGATAACCAGTGGGATCAATTTCTCGGGAAA
>JANNMK010000292.1:0-4197 GCA_031397785.1 Sphingomonas sp.
CTTGTCCACCGGCTTGCCCGCGCCATGCCCGGCGCGGGTTTCGATGCGGATGAGGTGCGGCGCGGTGCCGATGTCGGCGGCCTGCAGCGCGGCGGCATATTTGAAGCTGTGGCCGGGGACGACGCGATCGTCGGTATCCGCCGTCGTCACCATGATCGCCGGATAGGGCGTGCCATTGCGGACATTGTGATAGGGCGAATAGCCGAAGAGGTTGCGGAAATCCGCCTCGCGATTGGGATAGCCATAATCATCGACCCAGTAGCGGCCGGCGGTGAAGCGATCGAAGCGCAGCATGTCCATGACGCCGACGCCGGGCAGCGCGGCGGCGAACAGATCGGGCCGCTGGTTGACGACGGCGCCGACCAATAGCCCGCCGTTGGAGCGCCCTTCGATAGCGAGCTGGCCGGCGCCGGTGATCCCCTGCGCGATCAGATATTCGCCTGCGGCGATGAAATCGTCGAACACATTCTGTTTGTTGAGCAGGCGGCCAGCATCGTGCCAGGCCGCGCCATATTCGCTGCCGCCGCGCAAATTTGCCAGGACGAAGACGCCGCCGGCATCGAGCCAGGCGAGGCGGGTGGGGGAGAAGCCGGGGGTCTGCGGCAAAGCGAAACCGCCATAGCCATAGAGCAGGGTCGGCGATCCGCCGGTGCGGTCCAGCCCGCGTTTCATGACGACGAACATCGGTATGCGGGTGCCGTCGCGCGAAGTGTAGAAGCGCTGTTCGACGCTGTAGTCGTCGGGATCGAAGGCGACGGTCGGCGCGGCGAACACGCTGGTCCGGCCGGTTGCGGTGTCGAGCCGGTAGATGGTGGTCGGCTGGTTGAAGCTGGTGAAGGCGTAAAAGGTTTCGCCCGATGCCGCGTTGCCGTTGAACCCGCCGGCCGTGCCGATCGCCCCCAATGTCAGGCGGCTGACGGGCGCGCCGCGCAGATCGACCAGTTCGGCCTGGCTGCTGGCATCGCCGAGGTAGGAGAGGATCAGCCGATCGCCGACGCGGCGGGCACCTTGCAATGTCGCTTCGCGCTGGGCGACGATTTCAACCGGGGCGATGCGGCGCACCGCATCGAGCGCCAGGATGCGGCCGCGCGGTGCATCCTTGTCGGTGACGAAGAATAATCGCGAGCCATCGCTGCCGACCAGATCCCATTTATGATCGAGGCCGGACACCAGCGGGCGCGGCTCGGCGGAGCGCGCGGTCAGATCGACGACATGGATTTCGTAGCGGTCGTCGGTGCTTTCGCTGGTGGTGATGACCAGCCAGCGGCCATCGTCGGTAACCTCTGCGACATGGCTGCGGCCCGGCTGATCGGGGGTGGCGTAGACCAGCGTATCGGCATCCTGCGCGGTGCCGAGGCGGTGGAAGTAGAGCGCCTGGTTGAGATTGGCCGACTGGAAGGTCGCACCCTGGGCCGGGGCAGGAAAGCGCGAATAATAGAAGCCCGACCCGTCGGCGGCCCAGGAGAAGCCGGAGAATTTGACCCAGCGCAATTCATCGTCGAGGATCTGCCCGGTTGCGACGTCCATCACCCGCACGATGCGCCAGTCGGTGCCGCCATCCTGCACCGTGTAGAGCAATTTGCTGCCGTCTTTGCTGGGTTCCCATTCGGCAAGCGCGGTCGCGCCGTCCGCCGCCCAGGCATTGGGATCGATCAACACCCTGCCCTCACCATCGAGGCCATCGCGGACATACAGCACCGACTGGTTCTGCTGACCGTTGTTGCGGGTGTAGAAATAGCGGCTGCCGGCGCGTTGCGGCAGGCCGAGCCGGTCGTAACGGTAGAGCTGTGCCATGCGCGCGGCAAAGGCGGCGCGGCCGGGAAGCGTGGCGAGATAAGCGTCGGTCACGCGGTTCTGTGCCGCGACCCACTCTGCAACGGCAGGGCTGGTGCGCACGTCATCCTCGAGCCAGCGATAGGGATCGGCGACGGCGACGCCGAATTGCTGTTCGACCAGATCGAGACGGCGGGTTTCGGGATAGACGACCGGCGTCGATGGCGCGAGCGGTGTGGCGGCGCTGGTTTCGGTTTCGACCGGCACGGCAGGGGCGGCGGCGGGGGTCACCGCGCCTTCGCCAAAGGCAGGCGCTGCGAGCGCGAGGGCCAGAGCGGTGAGCGGCAAAAGGCGGCGGGCGGGCATGGCTGGTCTCCGGGCATCATCATGGTTGCGGCGGAAACTAGGCATGGGTTGGGCGAGAGGCAATGGGTTGCGCGAGTGGTGATGGATCGCGCGGTAGGTTGCGCGATGGGACCGACGACAGCGACCGGGGTTCGAGGGAAGAACCCCCCTGAGGAGACACGCCGATGCCCGCCAAATCCGCCAAGCCGACCGCCATCGCGATCAACTGCACATTGAAGAGCGATGCGCGCGAGACAAGTTCCACCGATGCGATGATCGCGGTGCTGGAAAAGGCCTTTGCCGATCATGATGTCACGATCAGCGAGACGATCCGCATCGCCGCGCATGACGTCAAACCCGGCGTGACATCAAACGAAGGCGATGGCGATGCGTGGCCGATGATCCGCGACAAGATATTGGCGCATGACATAGTGATTTTTGCCGGGCCGATCTGGATGGGGCAGATATCGAGCGTGGCAAAGCGGGTGCTGGAACGGATGGACGCTTTCCTGTCCGAAACCGACGATCAGGGACGGATGCCGAGTTTCGGCAAGGTCGCGGTGGCGGCGATCGTCGGCAATGAAGATGGCGCGCACTGGTCGGCATCGCAGCTGTTTCAGGCGCTGAACGACACTGGCTGGACCATCCCGGCGGGCGGGAGTGTTTACTGGGTGGGCGAAGCCATGGGCGATGTCGATTTCAAGGATCTGAAATCGACGCCGAAGAAGGTGAGCGCAACCGCCGCGATGGCGGCGAGCAATGCGGCGCATCTGGCGGGTTTGCTGAAAGCCGCGCAGTATCCCGGCGTCTGTCCCGCATAGATCAGGCGGCCAGCGCGGCGGGTCGATCGAGCGTCCGGGCGGATTGGCGCAGGCGCGCTGCTGTGCCGCCGGTGATCGTCGTCTGGATCCCCAGTTCCTCAAAATCGCCGGTAAAATCGGCCAGTGTCAGGTCGCCGGTGCAGGGACGCGCACCGGGCGCGGGGGGCATGCCGTCGCGGTGGCGGCGGACCAGCGCGAGGGCCGCCAGGACGGGAACATAGGGTCCGCGATTGCCGGTGGCGGCCAGCGTCCAGGTCGATTGCACCGGGCGGCCGTCGGCGCCCTCCCCGGCGGCGCGCACTTCCATATAGCCGCGATCGCTGCCCCACGGCAGGAAGCGTCGTGCCAGCCACAGCAGCAGCCCGGCGGCAGGACGCAGCGTGGCGATGAGGCGGGCGCGCACGGGAAGCGTGAGCAGGGCAAGGCCGAGATGGAGCAGGCCAAGCTCCATCCCCGCGTAAAATTCGGCGCTGCGGCGCGGCGCGTAACGGGCCACCAGCAAGTCCTGATCGGGCGTATCGCAGACGCTGGCCCAGCGCCGGGTGCCATCGGCGAGCCGCCAGCGGTGGGTGAGGCCCCAGCCGGGAAGATCGCGCCATGCGCCGCCGCGCCATGTCCGCACCGGCCGCCCTGCCCAGCTCAGTATCGCCTGCACCACGGCGAGGCCGCGCGGCGCACGATTGCCGGGAAAGATGCCGACGATGAGCGTGTCGATCGCGCGCCAGCCGGTGATCAGCGCATCGACGGCGGCATGCGACAGCGCGGGTATCGAGCTGGCCCCGGCGATCACCGCGATGCCGGCCGCGCGGGCTGCAGCATCATGACGGCCGATAGCGGCGACGAAATCGCGGCCATCCGCAAGGTCGATATAGGGCACGCGCGCGGCGATGGCGGCATAGATGACGTGCGCGTGCGATGCCTGAAACGGCCCTGCTGCGTCGATGACGAGGTCAGCCCCGGCGAGGTCGGCGGCGGTGATGCTGTCACGATCCAGCACGCGAATGGCATCATCCGGCGCGACACGAGCGGCGAGCGTTTCGAGCGTCGAGCGGGTGCGCCCGGCGAGGATCAGCCGGATGCCGGGTTCGCGCGCCGCGCGTTCGACAAGACGGCTGCCGAACACGCCGGTCGCGCCGATGACAAGCACGGTAAGCGGGGGCGTGTGGAGCGGGATGGGAAGCGGGACGGGGGGCGGGGCCGGCGGATTGGAGGCGCTCATGGCAGATCCTCGAACAGGGCGTGCTGGTGGAGCAGTTCA
>JANNMK010000301.1:0-20503 GCA_031397785.1 Sphingomonas sp.
TTACGCATGCTCAGCGGCCTGTCTCTGACCGGCCAGGCGCTGCGCTATGGCGCGGACGCCCTGACCATCGCACCATGGGATGCGGCGGCGCAGGCGGCAGTGGAGAATCAGCGGCGGGCCGATGCAGCAGCGCAGAGCCAGTGCACAGTGACCGCGCAGCCCGATTTTGACACGCTGATGCAGCCGCAGCGCTGAAGCCTGCTCGCCGACGGTAACGCCACGCTGGCGGCAGGCATTTTTCGTGCTAGAGGCGGCGGTGCAATGGCAGACGCTGACACCGCCCTTTCCCCCTCGCGCGCGCTACGCCTGCGTCTGACGCGCGACGCTGGCGGCGCGGCATCGGCGGTTGGTGGCTGGTTTGCGCGGCGCTGGCCCAACCGCTGGTTCCGCCGCGCGGTCTATGTCGTCGGCGGCGGTCTGTTCGCGCTCTTTCTGCTGTGGGCGTTTCTGGCGCGCGATCTGCCCGATGCCGACAGCCTGCTCGAATATCAGCCGCCGTTGCCGAGCATCGTGCGCGACGGATCCGGCATGCCGACCCACAGTTTTGCGCGGGAACGGCGCGTCCAGCTGGATTATGACGAATTCCCGCCGCTGCTGGTGCGCGCCTTTCTGGCGGCGGAGGACCGCACATTCTTTCAGCATGGCGGCGTCGATTATCCCGGATTTTTCGGCGCGATCGTCGATTATGCGTCCAAGCTGGGTACCGGCGAGCGGGCGCGCGGCGGATCGACCATCACCCAGCAGGTCGCCAAGAATATCCTGCTGGGCGATGAATATTCGATCACCCGCAAGCTGAAGGAAATGCTGCTCGCCACCCGTATCGAAGGGGTGCTGACCAAAGAGCAGATCATCGAGCTTTACCTCAACGAAATCCCGATGGGGCGGCAATCCTTTGGGGTGCAGGCGGCGGCCCGCGCCTATTTCGAAAAGGATGCCGCCGACCTGGCGCTGCACGAAATGGCGTTTCTCGCCACCCTGCCCAAGGCACCGGAAACCTATGGCCGCCCGCAGAATGCCCAGGCCGCGCTGACCCGGCGTGCCTATGTGCTGCGCGAAATGCTGCGCGCCGAGTGGATCACCGAAGCCCAGCGGGCCGCCGCGACGTCGATGCCGCTGGGGCTGGTCGCCCGGCGCGGATCGCAGTTTGCCGATGTCGGCGGTTATTATATGGAAGAAGTGCGGCGCGAACTGATCGACCGGTTCGGCGAAAATGCCGAAGACGGGCCGCACAGCGTCTATGGCGGCGGATTGTGGGTGCGCACCGCCTATGACGACCGGCTGCAGGACAGCGCGCAGCGGGCGATGCGCGCCGCGATGATCCGCTATCACGGCAACCGCGGCTGGGCCGGGCCAGTGGCGACGATCCCGGTCGATGACGATTGGGCGAGCCGATTGCGGTCGAGCTTCATCACTATCGATTACGACAATTGGCGGGTCGCCGCAGTGCTCGAAAAATCGGGCGGGGTTGCGCGGATCGGTTTTCCCGATGGCGATACGGGCACATTGCCGTCGGGCTATGCATCGATGGCGGCGCGGGGCGGCGGGACGGCATTCAACGCGATCAAGACAGGCGACGTCATCCTGGTCAAACGGGTGGCGGGCGATACCTATAATCTGCGCACCATTCCCGGGATTTCCGGCGGGTTCATTGCACAGAGTCCGACGTCGGGCCGGGTTTTTGCGATGCAGGGCGGGTTCGATTCCAACCTCGCCAGCTTCAACCGCGCGGTGCAGGCGCAGCGCCAGCCGGGATCGACGATCAAGCCGTTCGTTTACGCCACCGCGCTCGACCATGGCATGACCCCGGCCTCGATCGTCGTCGACGGCAGTTTCTGCGTCGATGACCAGAGCATCGCCGGCGGGCGCAAATGCTTTCGCAATTCGACCGGCGGCGCGGCCGGGCCGCAGACCATCCGCTGGGGCCTCGAACAATCGCGCAACCTGATGACGGTGCGCACCGCAAGCCAGGTCGGCATGGCCAATGTCGTGCGGACCTACAGCCAGATGGGCATCGGCACCTATCGGCCCTATCTCGCCAACGCGCTGGGATCGGGCGAAACCACGGTGGCGAAACTGACCAACGCCTATGCGATGCTGGTCAATCATGGCCGCGAACTGCGCCCCCGGCTGATCGATTATGTACAGGACCGCAATGGCCGGGTGATTTTCCCGACGCGCTGGCGGCCCTGCCAGAATTGCAACATGGCCGACTGGAACGGCAGCCCGATGCCGCGGTTCGCGCAAACCGGGCGCCAGTTGATGGACCCGCTGACCGCCTATCAGACAGTGCACATGCTCGAAGGCGTCATCCAGCGCGGTACCGCCAAACTGCTTCGTGATCTAAATCGACCGATTTTCGGCAAAACCGGGACGACGACCGGGCCGACCGATGTGTGGTTCATCGGCGGGACGCCGACCTGGGTGGCGGGTATCTACCTTGGCTATGACCAGCCGCGCAATCTCGGCGGGGCGGCGTTCGGCGGCACATTGGCGGCGCCGGTGTTCAAGGAATTCGCGCGGGTCGCCAGCCGTGGGCAGCCGCCGCTGCCGTTCATCGCGCCCGAAGGCATCCGCATGGTGCGCATCGAACGCCGGTCGGGCCGCCGGGTCTATGGCGCGTTTCCGACCAATGCGCCCGAATCGCCGATCATCTGGGAAGCATTCAAGGCCGAGACAGAACCACGCCGCAGCGTGCGCAGCGACGAGGTGCCCGACGTGCCAGCCGCAGCAACCCGCGGTGCAGCGGCAGCCAATGCCGGGCGCCGGTCATCCACCAGCCAGGCGCCGGCGCAAAGCGACTTCATCGAGCGGCAGGGCGGTGGCGGAATCTACTGACAGCGCGCCGGGTCAGCCACCCGCATCGACGCCGTCCTGTTCGGTCAGCAATTTCAGCATTACTGCCGCACCGCATTGCTGCGAGCGGGCGGTGGCGCTGAACCGGCCATCAGCGACGAATTTGCCGCGATCATAATGGTCTGAAAAACTCCACAGATAAGGGGTCGGCACCCCGAGCCGCCGGTAGCCGAACCCGTTATAGGCCTCGAGCCGGTGCAGCGTGCGTTCCAGCGTCCAGTCGCTTTGTCCGGCAAATCCCATCAGTCGCATCGCGTCGCTTGCGCTCGATTCCCAGTCGCTGGGTGGCAGCCAGCGTAACGGGCGGCCCGCCGGAACCTGCCGGGTGCGGGCCGACAAGGGGAAATCACCATTGTGAAGGTGGGCGCGAAAATTGAAGCTGGCTTCCAGCGCGTGGATGGTGCCGATGAAATACCAGGGCACGCCGACCGCAGCCGACACCGCTTCGTACCGCGGTCGTGCCCGGCGCAGCGCCGCGCCGTGCCACTGCGCCATCGCCTCCCGGTCGGGACGCAGCTGTGCGGTGCGGAACAGGGCGCGATATTCGTCGCGCAGATCGGCAAAGCGGATGCTGCGTTGCGGGCTGTCCGGGACGGCGACTTCGGGCGGGTCGGGCAGTGGCGGCGGGGCGACATCGACCGGCGGCGTGATGCCGGTCGATGCGGCGGCATCCTGCACCAACGCCATGCGGCGGCGCGCGCGCTTGATATTGGCCGCGCCGACCGGCGAGATCGCCAGACCGTCCGGGATGCGATGTTCGTCCGCATGCAGCCTGGCCAGCAGTGCGCCCGCCCGATCGGCCAAGGGGACATTGCGGCGTTCGGCGCGGTCGATCAGTGTCACCAGCCGGGGCAGGGCGAGCGCATAGAGCGCATCGGCATCGAGCGGCAGCGCGAGGATCGCATCGAGCGAGATGGCGGATTGCGGCAGGCGCAATTGTGCGGCCTCGCGCTCCAGCGCCAGCAATTGCGCGATAACCCGGGCCGCCTCCATCGGTGCACCGGGGACCAGCGCCTCTACAGCTGGCGGCAGGCGAATACCGAACGGCAGGCGGTCGGCGGACTGGACCAGCCGCGCGGCCTGTGATCCGGCGCCAATTCCGGCGACCGCCCCCGCCAGCCAGCGCGATGCGATGGCGATCGCCGCCCGCCTGTCCGGATAGACCGTCATCGACACGCTCCCGTTGTTGGGGCCAGTTGTTGCAGCCCCGTCGTTGCAGCAGCGTATCATAGCGGCGGGCGCTGTCGAGCAGGGCGAGGCACCCTGCCACCCGTCCCCCCACTCGACAGCGCGCCGCGTTCCCCCTATCCGCCACGCTGACCCGAAATCGCAAGGTCCCAGGAGTTTTACCGATGCGCGCCGAAGCGCAAAGCCATGTCGACCGGATCAAAGCCGCCACCGCATTGCTGCGCCGTTTTCTCGATTGGGATGCGGCGCTGGTGCGGCTCGACGAGCTTAATGCCAAGGTCGAGGACCCGAGCCTGTGGAACGATGCCAAGGCCGCGCAGGAAGTGATGCGAGAACGCCGCCGTCTCGACGAGGCGGTTGCCGCCACCCGTGCCATCGAAAGCGAAATGGCCGACACCGTCGAACTCGCCGACATGGCGGAGGCAGAGGGCGATGAGGGACTGGTCGACGAAGCGGTCGCATCGCTCGCCGCGCTCGCTGCGCGGGCGGACGAGGACAAGATCAAGGCGCTGCTGGCCGGCGAGGCCGACGGCAATGACACCTATCTCGAAATTCATGCCGGCGCTGGTGGGACCGAAAGCCAAGACTGGGCCGAAATGCTGCTGCGCATGTATCAGCGCTGGGCCGAACGGCGGCGGCTGAAAGTCGAGCTGGTCGAGCATCAATCGGGCGAGACCGCAGGCATCAAATCGGCGACACTGCTGATCAAGGGCGAAAACGCCTATGGTTATGCCAAGACCGAAACCGGCGTGCACCGGCTGGTGCGCATCAGCCCCTATGACAGCGCGGCGCGCCGCCATACCAGCTTTTCCTCTGTTGGCGTCTATCCGGTGGTCGACGACAATATCGTCGTCGATATCAACGAAGGCGACCTCAAGATCGATACCTATCGCGCGAGCGGCGCGGGCGGGCAGCATGTCAACACCACCGATTCAGCGGTGCGGATCACGCATATACCGACGGGAATTGTCGTCGCCTGCCAGAACCAGCGCAGCCAGCACAAGAACAAGGCCGAGGCGATGAGCATGCTCAAAGCACGCATCTATGAGGCCGAATTGCGCCGCCGCGAGGAAACGGCGATGGCCGAACATCAGGCGAAGACCGACATTGGCTGGGGGCACCAGATCCGAAGCTATGTTCTGCAGCCCTATCAGCTGGTCAAGGATCTGCGCACCGGCGTGACATCGACCGCGCCGGGCGATGTGCTCGACGGCGCGCTCGATCCGTTCATGGCCGCTGCGCTGGCGCAGCGCGTGACCGGCGAAAAGGTCGACATCGAGGATGTCGATTGATGGCGGTGCGGCGAGCGATCCTGAGTTGCGTCGCCATGCTGTCGCTTGCCGCCTGCGACATGCTGCCCGCGACCGGTGAACGGCCGACCACTGCGATGCAGTTTCCCAGTGCCAACCGCCCGGTCGCGCCGATCGTATCGACCCGCTGGTCGGATGAGGACACCCGAGACAGGCTGAACGAAGCGGCCGACGTGATGACCCGCGCCGGGATCTCACCGGGGATGACTGTGGCGGATATCGGCGCAGGCGACGGCTATTACACGGTGCGGCTGAGCGAGCGGGTCGGCGAGGAAGGCCGCGTGCTGGCGCAGGACATCATGCCGCAGACGATCGACCGGCTGGGCCTGAGGGTGCGCAGCGAACGGCTCGACAATGTGTCCGTGCAGCTGGGCGGGGCCGACGATCCCAAATTGCCGACCAACAGTTTCGACCGGGTGCTGATGGTGCATATGTATCACGAGATCGAGGAGCCCTACGCTTTTTTGTGGCGGCTGTGGCCCGCGCTACGCGGCGAAGGGCAAGTGATCGTCGTCGACGCCAATCGACCGGTCGCGCAGCATGGCACGCCGTTGCCGCTGCTGATCTGCGAATTTCAGGCCGCCGGCTTCCGCCCGCTGGAGTTTGTCGAAAAACCCAATGCGGGCGGTTATTTCGCCCGCTTCGTCCGGGCGCGGACGCGGCCCGCGCCGGGCGATATCCGGGTGTGCGACGGGGTGGGGTGAGCGACTGCTGCATTGCAAGGGTAGCGCGGCGATCCAGTGATGTGCAGCGCCGCTCTGGATTGCTTGGCTGCGCTCGCAATGACGGGCAGGGGGCGGACTAGTGGTTGTTACTCGTAGCCGGGATCGACATCCCATGGGACAAATGCGGGATACGCGTCGGCCACGCTGTCGGTGAACGCGGCAGGGCGCTTTTCGAGGAAGCTGGTGACGCCTTCCCTGGCGTCGCCCATACGGCCGCGGGCGAAGATCATCCGGCTGTCCCAGCGGTGCGCCTCGGCGGGGTGGCTGGCGCCCGCCATCCGCCACAGCATCCGCCTGGTCGCCGCGACGGAGACCGGCGCTGAGCCCGCAGTCAGCCGATGCGCGAGCGCAAAGGCGGCATTGATGAGTTCGCCCGACGCGTGGATCGCCTGGACCAGCCCGGCGGCGCGGGCCTCCTCGGCATCGAACACCCGGCCGGACAGGCACCAGTCGAGCGCGGTCGGCATGCCGACGAGGCGCGGCAGGAACCAGCTCGACGCCGCTTCGGGCACGATGCCGCGCCGGGCGAACACAAAGCCGAAGCGTGCGCTGCTGCTGGCGAGGCGCATGTCCATCGGCAGCGTCATGGTCGCACCGATGCCGACCGCGGCACCGTTGATCGCGCCGATCACCGGCTTTTTCGATGCGAAGATCCGCATCGTCAGCTCACCGCCCGAATCGCGCACCACAGGATGCGTCCAGTCGATGCTGCCGTCGTCGGCGACCGGAGACGAGCCTGCATCGCGTTGGTCATAATCGAAGGTGGCCGCGCCAGCCGACAGATCGGCACCCGCACAATAAGCGCGGTCCCCCTGGCCGGTAAACACCACCGCACGCACGCCATCATCGGTATCGGCCTCGTCCAGCGCGGCGATCAGTTCGTCCTTCATGCCCGAGGTAAAGGCGTTCATCGCCTGCGGCCGGTTCAGCGTCAGCAGCATGACCGGACCGTGGCGCTCGGCGATGATGGTCTGCTCGGTCATGCCTCACTCCTCCAGCGGACTTTGTTGGTGCGACAACCTGCCAGTTTGCGCCACCCGCACAAGCCCGCAATTGCACCCCCCCTTTGTTTCCGCTAAACCGCAAGGCATGCCCCGGCCCGCTTCGCGCGCAGCCGGGGCAAATATTTTCCCGCCGCAGCGTCTCGCGCGCGGCCAGCCAAGGATAGGTCGCCATGTCCCGCCGCCGCCAGATCTACGAAGGCAAGGCCAAGATCCTTTACGAAGGACCGGAACCCGGTACGCTGATCCAGTATTTCAAGGATGATGCCACCGCCTTCAATGCGCAGAAGCGCGGCACGATCAACGGCAAGGGCGTGCTCAACAACCGGATTTCCGAGCATATCTTCACGTTGCTCGGCCACATCGGCGTGCCGCATCATTTCATCAAGCGCCTGAACATGCGCGAGCAACTGATCCGTCAGGTCGAGATCGTGCCGATCGAGGTCGTCGTGCGCAATGTGGCGGCAGGCAGCATCTGCACCCGGCTGGGGCTCGAGGAAGGCTCACCGCTGCCGCGCACACTGATGGAATATTATTACAAGGACGATGCGCTGGGCGATCCGCTGATTTCGGAGGAGCATATCGCCTGTTTCAACTGGGCAAGCCAGGACGAGCTCCATGACATGCAGGACCTCGCCATCCGGGTGAATGATTTTCTGTGCGGCATGTTTGCGGGAGTCGGCATCCGCTTGGTCGATTTCAAGATGGAGTTCGGGCGGTTGTGGGACGGCGAGTGGAGCCGCATCATCCTTGCTGATGAAATCAGCCCCGATGGCTGCCGGTTGTGGGACATGGCGACCAACGAAAAACTCGACAAGGACCGGTTTCGCCGCGACATGGGCGGCGAGGTCGAGGCCTATCAGGAGGTCGCGCGGCGGCTGGGTCTGCTGCCCGAAGACGGCAATTCGCCGGTCGTCGACCTGGAAAGCCATCGCAAGAAAAAGGGCGTCTGACCGCTAGCGTTTACGCCAGGGGAAGGCATGAAAACTCCGCTAGCGTTTACGCTAGGGGAATATAGTGAAAAGGATATATCCATGGCCAAAGGGCAGATGAAATCGAGCCGCGAGACGCGCAAGCCCAAGGCGGAAAAGCCGCCCAAGGGCAATGCGTCGAATCCATCGACCAAGCCGGGGGTTGTCGCCGGGCTGGATAATCTGAAGAACCGATAGGGCTGACGCAATCCCCTGAAATCCGCGGCCCGTGCTCGGCACGGAGCCCGGCTTTCTGCTGTGCCATTTTCGAAAGAAAGCCTGACCTCGTGCCAGTACGGGGTGTCGAGCACGGCGTGGATGCGATTGGCGCTGCATATTGCGATGAAGCGTGCAGGCACGAAGTATCGGCATTTGCATGAGCATTGCGTGCCTCCTCGCTTGACCCCGGCGTCCGTCGTCGCAACAACGCGACCATGATCCGCAGTCTCCCCCGCGCTGCCGCCGCGCTTGCCATTTTCTGCTTTGCCGGTTCGGCCGTCGCGCAAACCGCGCCGACTGCCACCCCGACGCAAGCTGATACCGCAACTCCTCGCGCAAATCCGCAGACCGACGCTGCACGCGCCTGGGGTTTTGCCGACAGCGACGTGCCGGTCGATGGCGATGTCCGCTTCGGTCTGCTGCCCAATGGCATGAAATATGCGCTGCAGCGCGGTACTACGCCGCGCGGCGTGATCGCGCTTCGCATGCAGTTTGACATCGGGTCGCTGGCGGAGGCCGACGACCAGCGCGGCCTTGCGCATTTCCTCGAACATATGGCGTTCAACGGATCGACCAATGTGCCGGAGGGCGAGATGGTCCGGCTGCTCGAGCGCAAAGGCCTGTCGTTCGGCGCGGATACCAATGCCTCTACAGGGTTCGATAGCACCACCTACCAGCTCGATCTGCCGCAGAACACGGCCGGTCTGATCGACACCGGGCTGATGCTGATGCGCGAAATTGCAGGCAATCTGACCATCGCGGCGGACGCGGTGGATCGCGAACGCGGGGTGATCCTCTCCGAACGGCGGGCGCGCGATACCTATGCCTTGCGCAATCTCATCGACAGTCTCGAATTCGGTTATGGCGGAACGCTGCTCGCCGCCCGCCTGCCGATCGGCACCGAGGCGGTGATCCGCACTGCGCCTGCGCAGCGCATCCGCGATTTTTACGACGCCTATTATCGCCCGGAACGCGCGACGCTGGTCATCACCGGCGACTTCGATGTCGACGCGATGGACGTCGAGGTGCGCCGCCGTTTTGGCGACTGGCAGGGCCGGGGGGCGAATGGTGCCGATCCCGTGCTGGGCACGCCCGATTTTGCGCGACGCCGTGCCGCCGACGTATTCGTTCACCCGGCAATCGCCGAAAGTGTGGCGATTTCGGCGCTAAAGCCCTGGGTGCTGCGCCCGGATACGCTGACCGAGCGGCGGCGCAACCTGCTTGAATCGGTGGCCGAATCGATCCTGTCGCGCCGTCTGTCGCGCATGGCACTTGCAGCCGACGCGCCCTTTTCGAGCGCGGGCATTTCCGAAAGCGGCAGTTTCGACATTGCGCGTGAACTGACGCTTTATGCGCAGGCCCGCGAAGGCAGCTGGCAGGCAGCGCTGACGGCAATCGAAAATGAATATCGCCGCGCCGTCGATCATGGATTCACGGCGGCCGAAATCGCCGAGGTGGTTGCCAATCTGCGCACATCGGCGCGCAATGCGGTCGCCGGGGCGGCAACCCGGGGCAGCGCCGGGCTCGCCGCGCGGTTGCTCGGCGCGGCGGACGGTCGCACCGTCATCACATCACCGGCGACCTCGCTCGCCACGCTGGAGAGTTTCGCGCCCGCCATCACACCCGATGCGGTGCACGCCGCATTTCGCGCCATGACGGCTGGCTATGGCGAACGGCTTGTCCGCGTCACCGCAAAATCGGCCATCGACGGCGGCGACCGCGCGGTGCTGACCGCGCTTGAGGGTGCGACGCAGGTTGCCGTGGCTGCCCCCGAGGCGCGCGCGACCGCCGTCTTTGCCTATAGCGATTTCGGCACCCCCGGCCGCATCGTCGCCGACGACTGGATCGACGATCTGGACATCCGCCGCATCCGATTTGCCAATAATGTCATGCTCAACCTGAAGCGCACCGATTATGAGGATGACCGCATCCGTATGCAGGTGCGCGTCGATGGCGGGACGTTGCTTGCCACGCGCGATGATCCGACCCGGGTGGCGCTGGGCAGCCTGTTGTCGCTGGGCGGGCTGGAGGCGCACAGCACAGACGAGCTGCGGACGATTTTTGCCGGTCGCACCGTCAGCCTCAGTTTCGGCAATGGCACAGATGCATTCGTCATCGGTTCAGCGACGACACCTGCCGACTTTGCGTTTCAGACGCAGGTTTCGGCAGCGATGCTGACCCGTCCGGGTTATCGCACCGAAGCGATCGACTTGTTCCGACGCATCATCCCGCAGCAATATGCCGCCAATGATGCCACCCCGGCGGCGGTCATCGCCCGCGATGCGAGCGGTATCATCGCTGACGATGACCCGCGCACTATTACCCCGCCGCTGGCCTCGGTGATGGCGCTGGACTGGGACGGATTCAAATCCGCCGTTGGCGATGCGCTGGCCAATGGAGCGATCGAAATCGGCGTAGTGGGCGCGATCGACGAACAGGCAGTGATGGACGCCATTGCTGCGACGTTCGGCGCGCTGCCTGACCGACGCGCGCGTTTCGATCCGCGCGATGACGCGCGCCAGCGGCAATTTGCCACCGACCGGACGACCCGCACGCTGATCCACAAGGGGGAAGCCGATCAGGCAGTGGTGCAGACCTATTGGCAGGCGCGCGACGATGCGGACCTCGGCGAGACAGTGCGGCTCGAACTGCTGGGCGAAGTGATGGGGATCATGCTGACCGACGAATTGCGCGAACGGCTGGGGCAGACCTACAGCCCGTCGGCGGCAGCGAGCCTGTCATCCGATTTTCCGGGCTTTGGCTATATCGTCGCGTCGAGCAATGTCGATTTTGCCGATGTGGCGGCGACCGAGGCGGCATTCGCTGCCATCGCCGCACAATTGCGCGACGCGCCGGTCAGCGACGATATACTTGCTCGCGCCCGTGCGCCCTATGTCGAGCGGCTGACCCGCGCGCGCCGCGACAATGGCTATTGGCTGGGCTATGTGGCGCGCGCCGCCAGCGATCCTGCCCGGCTCGACCGCAGCCGTCGCGCGATCGGCGAGGTCGGCGCCGCAACCCCGGCGGATCTTCAGGCGCTTGCCCGGCGCTACCTGACCCCCGAGCGCCAACTGACGATTCTCGCCGTTGCGGCGACGGCCGGGCAGAGCGCGGTATCCACGCCGTGACCAAGTGCGGCATTGCCGCGCCTTGTTCGCAATGACCTGATGCATTTTTTGATGCGAAACGAGATGGAACTCATGCACCGCCTTTTGTCCCTCACCGCGCTCTGCGCCGCCGCGCTGACCGCCTGCGCTGCTGCACCCGCCGCCAGCCCGGCGTCTGCTCCGATGCTGGCTGCCTATTTCGATTGCCTGCGGGACGGCAATCAGACGCTGGTCAGCGCGCATCGGGCTGGGCCTGCGCGCGGCCTGCCGGAAAATGCGATCGAGACGATGCGCGCGACGCTCGACCGCAATCCGCGCGCCCTGCTGGAAATAGATGTCCAGCGCAGCGCCGACGGCATATTATTCCTGTTCCATGATGACCGGCTGGAACGGCTGACCACGGCGAGCGGCAGCGCATCGGCGCTGCGCTGGCGGGCGCTGGCGCGGCTACGGCTCAAGGACGATGACGGGGCGGTAACCCGCGCCGCCATCCCGCGGCTTGCCGATGCGCTGGCGCTGGCGCGGGCACGCGGGGCGATCGTCCAGCTCGACGTCAAACGCGGCGTGCCGTTTGGCGAAGTGGTGGCTGCCGTGCGCGCGGCGCGTGCTGCGCGGCATGCGCTGATCATCACCTATAATGATCGCGATGCCGCCGAAGTCGCGCGGCTTGCCCCTGAACTGATGGTGTCGGTCGGCATCAATGACACAGGCGATCTGGTGCGGTTGAGCGCGCTGGGCATCCCTGTCGCGCAGATGCTGGCCTGGACCGGCACGCGCAGTCCTGACCCGGCGCTGTTCGCCGCGCTGCGCCGCGACGGCATCGAACCGATGTTCGGTACGCTTGGCCGCCCGGGCGAACGGCTCGACGACCGCTGGCTCGGCGATGGCGATCCAGCCGAATTCGCCGCCCTTGCGCGTGATGGCGCTGTCGTGATCGGCACCGATCGTCCGAGCGAGATAGAGCCCGCGCTGCCGCCGATTACGTGCCGCGCAGGCTGATTTTTCCGCTCGCGAACAGCATGATGCCGCGCCATGCAGCGTCGCGCGAATCATCATCTAGCAGATCGCAGCAGACCCGGTCGAACCAGCGTCGATCGTCCAGACCGGCAGCCTCTATCATTGTGCCGAGCAGCAGTTCGTCATGCGAAAGGGTGCGGCAGCATGGCGGCGACAGGGTGAAAGGTTCGGGCCATGCCGCGCCGATGACATCGACGAAGTGGGTTGCCCGCCGCGCCATCGCCGCACTGCCCAGCCGCTGAACCAGGGCGGGCACCGGGTCGATGCCGCGCCGACGACAGATCACGTCGATCCGCACCGCCATAACCGCCTGCGCTGCGGCAGCCACCAGACTGTCGAGCCGGGGCGGTGTCATCATTTGTCCGATTATGCCGGTCATCATCATATGCACTGCCTTTCGATATTTGGTCAGCAGGAGATTTGCTTGATACGCTAATGATAGTCAATCGCAATACTATCGGGATCGGATGATCCTTCTGCTGATCGGCGGCAAATGGATGGAGCAAAGAAACTGTTGCGCCGCCTTGTCGCGCGCGCTGCCCCGCGGCATAGGCACAGCGAGGCCATTGCGGCTCAGACGGAGTGTTCCGGCCCATGAGAGTGGAAGTTTTTGTTACGTTGAAACCCGGCGTTCTCGATCCGCAGGGCAGGGCCATCATGGCGGCGCTGCATGGCCTCGGTTTTTCCGGGGTGAACGATGTCCGCGCCGGGCGCTACATCGAACTCGATGTGGCCGACGGCACCAGCGAGGCTGACGTGCGGGGGATGTGCGACACATTGCTCGCCAACGCCGTGATCGAAAACTTCCGCATCATCGGCTTTGCCTGAACGAAAGACCCGCTGCCATGACTGCCGCCGTCATCGTTTTTCCCGGATCAAATTGCGACCGCGATATGGCGCGCGCCATTGAACTTGTCAGCGGACGGGCCCCCACCATGGTCTGGCACGCCGATACCGGGCTGCCCGATGGTACCGATTTCATCGCCCTGCCTGGCGGATTTTCCTATGGCGATTATCTGCGGTCGGGTGCGATGGCGGCGCGCAGCCCGATCATGGCGGCGATAATCGCGGCGGCGGCGCGCGGTGTGCCGGTGTTCGGCGCGTGCAACGGATTTCAGGTGCTGACCGAGGCCGGCCTGCTACCTGGCGCGCTGATGCGCAACGCCGGCCTCAATTTCGTCTGCCGCGATGCGGCGCTCATCGTGGAAAACAGCCAGAGCATTTTCACCGGCGGTTACAGCGCAGGCCAGCAGATCACCGTGCCTGTCGCCCATCATGACGGCAATTATGTCGCCGATGTCGACACACTCGACAGGCTTGAATCCGCCGGGCGGGTCGCCTTCCGCTACAAGGACAATGTCAACGGGTCGGCGCGCGGCATTGCCGGGATCCTCAACGACGGCGGCAATGTGCTGGGCATGATGCCGCACCCTGAACGTGCGGTCGAGGATGCGCACGGCAATCGCAACGGCCTCAAGCTATTCGAGCATGTGCTTGGCGTCATCGCCTGACGCTGCGCTGGTGTCATCGCCTGACGCGGCCCTGGTGCCGCGCTCCAGCAGCCAGCGCCAAAGCAGGGCCAGCAGCGTCGGCCACAGCATCGTGTTCCAGATATCCTTGATATGGGCGGCCATCGGCACGTCTGTCCCGGTCGTTCGTTCGTTGCGCAAATCCAGCCATTCGCCGCCCAGTGTGACTACCAGCACGGCCAGCCATGCCGTCAGCGTTGCAGCGCGCCCGCGCCACACCAGCCAGACGCCGAAGAAGATCAAGAGGCCGACATGGACATGCAGCGCATCCTTGGCGAGCCCGGTGGCGGCCACCGCGACAGCCTTCATCGCCTGAATGTCGACCATGCGGGTCAGACCCTGGCGCGGAACGGCGTGAAATCAGTACCTTCGTCATAGAGGTCGATGCCCTCGCGCCGTTTCAGCGCGACGACGATGGCGATCGTCAGCGGCAGCAGAATAATCTCCCACCCGGTCTTGATGGCCCATTGCGACAGCACGGTCTTGAACAGGTCCTCGGTCGGCCACCCTTCGAGGCCGTAAAAGGCGACGGGATAGAAGATCAGGCTGTCGAGCCCCTGCCCGACGAAGGTGCTGGCAACAAAACGCAGGCCCATGCCCCGGCCGGCCGATGCTCCCCTTGCCGCCAGCTTCATTTTGGCGAGCACCAGGCTGTTGGCGAATTCGCCGACCCAGAATGCCGCCATCGACGCCAGCACGATGCGCCAGCTGTTGGCGAACACATCTTCATAGGCCTGCTGATAGGGCCAGCCCCGGGCCGGTGGGAGCGACACCACCACCCACGCCATGAAGGCCATGAAGGCGAGCGCGGCGAATCCGGTCCAGATCACCCGGCGGGCGCGGGCATAGCCATAAACTTCGGTCAGGAGATCGCCGATCACATAGCTGAGCGGGAAAAACAGCACGCCCGCACCGAATGGCCATTCACCGATGACCGGCAGGTCGATGAACGATCGTTTCGACGCGCCGATGACATTGGACAGCAGCAGCACAGCGACGAATGCCGCCATGACAAAATCATAATAACGCAGCGGTCGCCCGGTGATCTCGGCAGCGGAAATGTCGGTGGGTGGGCTGGTCTGCGTCATCCTGCCGACATTATCGATGTTTCGCGCCGCCGCAATCCACGCTAGGGGCGGTGGCGCGCGTCCGTAGCTCAACTGGATAGAGTTGCCGACTTCTACTCGGCCGGTTGCAGGTTCGAATCCTGCCGGGCGCACCATTATCCCGCCCGGTCCGCCCCGGCTATTTCGCCATGATGCGTGGAACCGGGTGACATATGTCGTGTTTAGACCGGTGTTCACACACGGACAGGCGAGGCGAAAGACGGACATGGCAGCGAAGGTATTGATTGTCGAAGACGAATTTCTCGTCGCCGCCAATCTGCAGGCGGTCATAGAAGAACTGGGTTACACGACGGTCGGCATCGCGCCCGACCGGCGTTCGGCATTGACCTTGGCCGACCAGAAACCCGATCTTGCCTTGGTCGATGTCAATCTGAATGACGGTCCGACCGGCCCGGAAATCGGCGAAAAGCTCGCCGAAATGGGGGTGTCGGTGATGTATGTCACGGCGAACCCGCGGATGCTGGGTGACGGCATTCCCGGAACCTTTGGCGTTATGCACAAACCCTGCGACGGCTGGACGATCAAGGCTGCGCTGGAGTATGTGCTGAACCGCCGCAGCGGTCAAAAGGTAGCCGCACCGCCGTTTATCCGCCAGTTTGGCGCTGCCTGACGGATTATTTCGCCGCTGACTGGTCGGCTCCGAAGCGGGTCAGCCGGTCGATGGGGATGGACAGCGAGACTTCGAGGCCATGCGGTACCCAGTCGCGCGACACACGCCCGCCGAGCTGATGGACAACACTCATTTCCGCAAGTTGCGTGCCGAACCCGGTCGTGTCGGGCGGACCCGCAACAACGGGTCCCCCGCGCTCCCGCCAGTCGATGTGCACAGCGTTATCGCCATTGCGAATAGCGATGGTCACCCGGCCCTTGTCGTTCGCCAATGCACCATATTTGGTCGCGTTGGTCGCGAGTTCATGGAAAATCAGCGCAATCGGGGTTGCCGACTGGTCATCGACCATCACCTCGTCACCCATTATCGCGACCCGGTCGGCCCCATCGATCTGATAAGGTTGCATCAGGTCGCATAGCATGGCGCTCAGCGTCGATCGATGGGCATCAGGGCGTGACCGGTCGCTGTGCGGCCGCGCAAATTCATGCGCCCGGCCAAGCGCGATGATCCGGTCGACCAGTCGTTTGGCATATGGTTGCGCATCGGGCTCCTGGCGTGATGACAGGCCGATCAGACTGGCGATCACGGCAAAGATGTTCTTGATGCGGTGGCTCAGCTCGCGGCTCAACACCTCATTTTGTTCGGCCACCATCTTTGCATCATGGATGTCCGTGCAGGTGCCGATCCAGCGAATGATTGCGCCGTCCTCGTCTCGCACCGGCTGAGCGCGGCCCAGCGTCCAGCGATATTCGCCGCTGTGATGGCGCAACCGGTATTCGATTTCATAAGGTTCGCCGGTGATCAGCGAATGATTCCACCGCTCCCAGGCAATCGGCTGATCATCGGGGTGGAACATGCCGTTCCACGCCTCTCCGTCAGTGGACCCATGCGGCACGCCGGTGAAATCATACCAGCGATCGTTGTAATAATCATGATAGCCATCCGGCAGGGTCGACCACACCATTTGCGGCATGGCTTCGGTCAGGACCGCATAACGTGCCTCGCTCGCGCTCAAGGCTGCTTCGGCGCGGGCCTGGGCTCCGACTTCGGTATTGACGCCAAACCAGCGCATCACGGTTCCGGCCTTGTCGCGGATCGGCACGATCCGGGTCAGGAACGGTCGCATCCGCCCATCGGAACCGCGCAGCGGAAAAGTCATCTCGAACGGCAGGCCGCCCGCGATGCTGGCGTTCCAGCGCGCCAGCACCAAAGGCAGACGTTTCTGGTCATGCACGGATTGCCACCCCCAGCCCCGCATTTCCGGGGCGCTGGTACCGGTATATTCGTAAAAGCGTCGATTATACCAGACGATGTAGCCGTCGCCACGGGCGATCCAACACAGCGTCGGCAGTGCATCGGCGAGCAGCCGGAATTCGCCGTCCCCAATTTCCGAATCCTCGTCAAGCGGATCGAGCCCATCGACGCCTACGGCCGCATCCCGCCAGAATGTCTGGCTGAAATCGGAAACGGAAACTGTATCCAGATCTTTGTTCTGCAACGTCGGCACCCCGAAGATTGTATCAATGCGACATTGCCTGCACCGGTTCGGCGATACAAACTATTATATATGTTATGTGCAACGACAAACGTTTCGATGCCAGCATCGTTCCGCCCGATCAACTCACGATGCGCGCATCGCTACTGTAACGATCAGCGCGGGGACCACCGCTAGCGCCAGCAACGTCCCCAGCGGAAACCGCATCGGTTCGGCCGGAACGCCTGCCATCCTGCGCATCAGCGCAATGGCTAGCCCAGCGCTGGCGGCCAGCAACAGGACGAATGGCAATGGCCACCAGCCGAGCCAGGCGCCGATCCCGGCCAGCATTGGCGCATCGCCCCCGCCCAGCCCTTCACGCCCGCGCAGCCGTCGATAAGCGGCGGCGATCAGCCATAATGCGCCGAAGGCGACCGCCGCACCCACCGCCCTGTCGATGGCCGGTACCGCCAGCCCCAGACCGCGCATCGCAACGCCGCCCAATGCAAGGCCGGTCAACATCAGCAGCCAGCTGAGCCGTCGAGGCAGCCAGAAATGACGGGCGTCGAGCAAGGCGAGTGGCACAAGCAGCCAGCCGAACAGCGCCAAAGCCGCGCCTGACAGATTGGGAGCGACGAAGAGCGCGGCTGCACCGATGGTTGCCGCCAGAGCTTCGGCCAGCGGGTGCACCGGATCGATTGCAGCGCCGCACGTGCGGCACCGGCCGCGCACGACCAGCCAGCTCAGCAAGGGCACCAGATCAATGGATGACAGTGTCCGCCCGCAGCTATCGCAGGACGACCGGCCGTGCGTGACGCTGCGCTGTCGCGGCCAGCGCAACACCAGTGTGGCAAGGAAACTGCCGACAATCACGCCTGATATCGCGCCGCCTGCTGCGGCCAGCCATGGGTCGACGGCCATTGCGGAGAGGTTCAGAACCGGCCCCGCGCCGTGCGCACAAAACCTTCGGCGGTCGGCCCGAAACCTGCGGCGGATAGAGCCGCGCCCAACAGCGGGTCGGCCGATTGCACGCCCAGTCGCGCAACATAATTTCCATCGGCATCGACCGTCAGATTGAGCCGCTCCAGACCCGATTGCCCGGCCAGCGTGACGGCTGCCTCCTGCCCTGCGCAGCGCAAGTCGCCCGTCATGCCGTTACGCAGCTCAAGCCCGGCGATGCTGAGGCCGATGACCAGCGTCACCCGGCCGCTGGCATCGCTGCATTGGCCGTCGACGAACAACAGCCGGGCGTTGTCGAAAGCGACGCGCTCCACCGGCAATCCGCCGATGTTTCCGCCGACGATGCTACCGGTCAACCGGTCGAAACCGCGCCGCCCGATGCCGATTTCCGCCGTGCCCGACAAAGGTTCGGTGCTGCCATCGCTGCGCGCGAAGCCAAGCCGCGCCCGGCCCAGTGCAAGCGGCAGCGGATGCAGCCCGATATCGATCGTGCCCAGATCGAACCCGCCTGCCCGCGCCTGGTCTAGCCGCCCGGCCCAGACGAGGCCACTGGCGCCGCGCGCGGTTATCCCTGCATCGTCGAGGCCGATCAATGCCGTGGCAAGGCGCAAGGGTGCAAAGAGCAACAGTGCGAGCAGCGCGCCGATGGCAATCATCATCCGGTGCCGGGTCATGGTGCGCGCCTCAATGTGGCGGTCAGCGCCACCGTTCCATCGGCATTGGGGCGTAGCGACAGATCGGCGGCGGTGATGCCTGCCGCCTCCAGCTCACCCAGCCAGACCAGCAGCGCGGGCGCACGGGCGTTGGCAATTGCAATTGCCACGGCGTTGCCGCCCTGCGCTTCGTTGCGGGACAGGGTGAAGCCCCGTTCTGCTGCTGCCTGCGTGATCGTCAGATCGAGCGGTGTGGCTGCCGCCGTGTTGGCCGGGCGCGTTGCGCCGCCTGCCTCCAGCGCGGTTATCGCGTCGGCCCGGGCAAGGATCGCGGCGTGGCGGTCGACAGCGATGCCATGCGCTTCGCGGGCGGACGACAGTGCGGATTGCAACGGAAACACGATCACGAGCCAGCCAAGGACGATGGCGGCCAATCCTCCGGCGATGCCGACCAGCCAGCGTTCGCGCTGCGATAGGGCGGTCCACCAGCCGGTGATTGCTGCAATCATGGGCCGCTCCTGATGGTAATATCGCCCAGCGCGCGGCCGTCGCTGCCGCTGCGTGGCTGTGCAGTGATGACATAGCCTCTGGCCTGGAGCGCCAGCAGCACCGGATTGATGTCCTCAGGCCGCGGGGCGCCCAACGTCACGCTCAGCACACCGTCACCGCGCCAGGCCAGCGTATCGATGGCCACCGTTGACTGGCTTTCCATCGTCGCGATGAGCGTCGCCAGTGGGCCTGACAGCCGCGCCGGTCCGCCGCCGAGCGCCCCCAGCCGCGCATCGAGCTGTGCCACCGCCTGGCCGATCGCGGGATCGGGATCGAGAACCCGCGCTGCCGCCGCCACGCCTGCCGCATCGAGCCGCGCGGTATCGATATTGGTCACGATGATCCGTGCCAGCGCGATGGCGAGACTGACGAGCAGGATCGCGCCTGCCAGCATCGCCGCGCGCCGCACCAATGTAGCATCAATCCATGACGCAGGCAGTTTGGCAAATCGTCCGCTGCGCAGTTCGACGGGCGGCGTATCGCATGCCGCTATCATCGCCGTCTCGATCTGCTCGGGCGATGCATCGACGATGATGCTCTCGTTCCCGGCAATATGTTCGATCAGCACTGGATCGGCGACGAAGGCGACATCGCGCCCGCGCACGATGCTTTCACCCGCGACATCGGCCCGCACCAGCGTATCGGGCGATGCGCCGGGTCCATCGTCGACCGGCACCAGCAACGCCGCCGGGACCACGCTGTCGAACGACAGGCCATGGACGGCGCCCCAGTCGATCCAGCCCTGCATTGTCGCCTGTGCGACACCGACGAATTCACGCGAGGCTTCGCTGCCGCCGCTGTGCGCCAGCACGACATGCAGCGACGCGGCGGAGCTTATGCTCTGTTCGGCGGCAAGCAGCCGTGCCGCCGCTTCGGCCTGACGTTCTGCCAACCCGTCAAAAGCGGCGCGGTGCAGCATCGTGTCGGCAGCGGGCGCTATACCGACGACATGCGTTTCAGCCGCCAGCGCGCCACCAGCCGACGGATGCAGCCAATCGAGCGTGTCGCCGCGCTGGGTAACCTGCCCGTCGATCACCCGCCACCACCGCGACGGCGCATCAGTGCGTGCACCGCTGCCGCTCGGCAGGGCAATCATCATGGCGTCGCGCGAACTCAAATCCTCGACCTTCGCATACACACCACCCTCAGTTTTCCGCCCCCCATCTGCGCCGCACGACGCGCGCCGGAGCAGTGCCCGCCCCAATGCTAG
>JANNMK010000321.1:0-4308 GCA_031397785.1 Sphingomonas sp.
TGACGGGCGCGCGAGAACAGCCGGCTGATCTGTTGCTCGCTCTCCCCGAACCATTTCGACAGAAGATCGCTCGATTTGATCGCGATGAAATTCGCCTCCGCCTCGCGCGCCACCGCCTTGGCCAGCAATGTCTTGCCGGTACCCGGCGGTCCGTAGAGCAGAAAGCCCTTGGCCGGGCGGATGCCGAGGCGGCGAAACGCTTCGGGATTTTTGAGCGGAAGTTCGACGCCTTCCTTGAGCCGTTCGGCAGCCGCATCGAGCCCGCCGACATCGCTCCACCGGACATTGGGCACCTGCACCATCACTTCGCGCATCGCGCTGGGCTGCACGCGTTTCAATGCGCCGACGAAATCTTCGCGGGTGACGCACAGGTCGTCGAGCACCTCGGGCGGGATTGTCGTGGTGGTTAGATCGAGCCGGGGCATGATGCGGCGCACCGCCTCGATCGCCGCTTCGCGGGTCAGCGCGGCGATGTCGGCCCCGACGAAGCCGTAAGTGGTGCGGGCGAGTTCGCCGATGTCGACGCCCTGTTCCAGCGGCATGCCGCGGGTGTGGATGGCGAGGATTTCGCGGCGGCCGCGCTCGTCAGGCACGCCGACGACGATTTCGCGATCGAACCGGCCGGGGCGGCGCAGCGCCTCGTCGATGGCGTCAGGGCGGTTGGTGGCGGCGATGACGACGAGATTGGCGCGCGGTTCGATGCCGTCCATCAGCGTGAGCAATTGCGCGACGAGGCGCTTTTCCGCCTCACCCGACACTTGCCCGCGCTTGGGCGCGATGCTGTCGATCTCGTCGATGAAGATGATCGACGGGGCGGCTTTTGCCGCTTTTTCGAAAACATCGCGCAACGCCTTTTCGGACTCGCCATAGGCCGAGCCCATGATTTCCGGGCCGTTGATCAGGAAAAATTCGGCCTCGCTTTCATTGGCAACGGCGCGGGCCAGCCGGGTCTTGCCGGTGCCGGGCGGGCCGTACAGCAGCACGCCCTTGGGCGGATCGACGCCGAGCCGCTGGAACAATTCCGGATAGCGCAGCGGCAGTTCGACCATTTCGCGCAGCTGGTCGATGGTGTCACCCATGCCGCCGATATCGTCATAGGTGACATCGGCACGCCGCGCGTCCTTTGCCTCGACATATTCGGGTAGCAGCTCGATTTCGGTATTCTCGTCGATATGGACGATGCCCTTTGGCGTGGTCGAGACGACGGTGAGGCGGATTTCCTGAAGTGCGTAGGCCGGCGCGGCAAGCATCTGGCGCAGTTGCGGCGGCATGTTGTCGGGCGTGACGCGCTGTTGCCCGGCGGTGGCGACGACATCGCCAGCGACCATCGGGCGGCGGTGAAAGCTGCGTTTGAGCGCCTGGCCCGAGCCCTGCAAGCGCAGATTTTCCTGCGCCGGGGCGAGAGTGACGCGGGTCGCAGGCTTTGATTCGGCCTTGCGCAGCGTCACGAAATCGCTGGTGCCAACGCCGGCATTGGCGCGTTGCAAGCCGTCGAGCCGCAATATCTCTATACCCTCATCCTCGTCATACGGGCCGATGGCGATGGTTGCGGTGGTGCGTTTGCCGACCAGTTCGACGATATCGCCTTCGGCGACGCCAAGCTCGGCAAGGATGCGGCGCGGCATGCGGGCGATGCCACGGCCGGCCTCTTCGGGGCGGGCATTGGCGACTTGCAGTTTGATGATCTTGGATTCGCTGTCGGCCAATGTCTGGCTCCCCTGGTCGTCATTACCGAGCCATGAAGATAGGACAGCGGCCAGGCGGTTGCGAGGGGGGATTGCTGCCGGGAATGCCGAGCGGAGAAAACAGCCGCGACGTGAACGCAGTGGGCGTAAAACGACGGCCACTGCGTAAACGCAGCGGGCAAAAAAAAACGACCACTGCGTAAACGCAGCGGGCTTGAAAAAACGGCCACTGCGTAAAGGCAGCGGCCGGGAAGGTGTTTTGGGAGAGGATGCCTGGAAGGCGCTGCCGTTTTGCGTGGCTGCCGCAATTTGTGCAAGTGCGAAAACACCAATCACGGTTGCAGTTTATGCATCTTTTGCACTGGCGCGATCGACAGTTTTCCGCCATGTTGTGATGACAAAGCGAAAACTGTCGCTGGTGCGCGGCCACTGTGCAGTGCACCATCGCCCATCATGCTGAGTGACGGTGCAACGGGCCGGTGGCCCCGGTTGGGAGCGAAACGATGCGCAGGCTGCCTTCGCTGAGCGGGCTGGAAGCATTTATGGCGGTGGCGCGGCTTGGCTCGGTCAAGGCGGCAGCCGCGGAGCTTGCGCTTTCTACCCCTGCCCTGTCCCGCCGCATCCAGACGCTGGAGCGGCATATCGGCGAGCCGCTGTTCGACCGTGAACATCATGCGATGCGGCTCAATGCCACAGGTCACCGCCTGCTCGAAGCGCTGGCGCCGGCGCTCGATGCGGTGCGCGATGCCGTATCCGGCGCCACCGGCGCGGGCGAGGATTTGCGGCTGCGATTGAATGTGCTGCCGCTGTTCGCGCAGCAAAGATTGTTTCCAAGACTGCCTGAATTGCGCGCGCTGCATCCGCATCTTCACATCGATATCGAGACTTCGGGACATGGCGAAGCACGGCTGGGCGATGGCATCGATGCCGCCATCGCGCTCGCCCGCGACGTCGACCCGGCGCTGCACAAAGTCCGGCTCGACCGTAACAAAGTCTATCCGATCGCCGCCAAACGCTTTGGCAGCGGGCCCGACCGGATCAGCGTTCCCGAACAATTGCAGCGGATGACGGTGCTGCTCCACCGTGAGATGCCCGAGACGTTCAGCGAGTTCCGCAACGCCATCGGCATGCCGTGGCTGGAACCTGCCGGTATCGATCATTTCGATTCGGGGCCGCTGATGCTGGAGGCGGCGGCGCAGGGCGTTGGCGTCGCATTCATGCACGGCCATCATTTCGACGATGCGCATGACGACCGGCTGGTGCGGCTGTTCGATTTCGATATCGACAGCCCGTACAGCTATTGGTTCGTCTGCCGGCCACGCGCCCTGAAACGGCCAGCGGTGAAGCTGTTTCATGACTGGTTGGTCGGGGCGGGAATCTGACCTTCTCCCGCATGGCGGGAGAAGGGCAACCACGACGAGGCATAGTAGGGTTGTGTAATCACACATCGGTGCCAGGACACACCCTCACCCTCACCCTCACCCTCGCCGCCTTCGGCGTCTTTCCCTCTCCCGCAAGCGAGAGAGGGAGGTCAGTCACCCGACCTTGGCGCTGACGATCTTGCCAGGCGCGCGGGGCGGCTCGCCCTTGGGCAGTGCGTCGACATGTTCCATGCCGCTTTCGACGACACCCCAGACGGTATATTGCTTGTCGAGGAACCCGGCGTCGTCGAGGCAGATGAAGAATTGGCTGTTGGCGCTGTTGGGGTTTTGCGCGCGCGCCATCGAGCAAACGCCGCGGGCGTGATGTTCGGCGCTGAATTCGGCCTTGATGTCAGGGAGTTTCGATCCGCCCATGCCGGTGCCGGTCGGATCGCCGCCCTGCGCCATGAAGCCGTCGATCACGCGGTGAAAGATGACGCCGTCGTAAAAGCCTTCCTTGGCCAGCACGACGATGCGCTCGACATGGCCGGGTGCCAGATCGGGGCGCAGGCGGATGACGACATCGCCGGTCGCGCCGTCCTTGGTTTCCAGTGTGAGGGTCAGTGTTTCGGCGGTCATGAGACGTCCTTTTTGATGCGCATGATTCTGTTGGCGATGCCCATAGCGGCGGGCGGGCGGTGCGTCACGCCAAACTTCCCATTCGACTGGCGCGCCCGTTGCCATGATGCGCCATCGCGCCTATCCCGCCCGCGACGACACACCGCCGCACCACCATAGAAAGGGCAGCCATGAGCGACGCGACGCGCATCGACCTGCCCCCTGCCCCCGACAACCTCGACGAAGACGACCGGTTGCGCCCGTCGTTCGTACGCGACGTGCTAGCCGCGGTCGAAGCGGGCGACAACGAGGCGGCGCGCGACCTGGTGCGGCCTTTGCACCCGGCCGACCGCGCCGATCTCGTCGAACTTACGCCCGAACAGGATCGCGCCGACCTGGCGCTTGCGCTCGGCGATCTGATCGACGCCGATGTGATTGCCGAAATGAACGATTATGTCCGTGAGGACATTGTCGACGCGCTCGAGCCCGAACAGGTCGCCGAACTGGCTGCCGAGCTCGACACCGACGACGCCGTCGCAATGATCGAGGATATGGAGGCCGAGGACCAGGCCGCCGTGCTCGCCGCGATGGAGCCGGAAGACCGCGCCGCAATCGTTGATGCGCTGTCCTTTCCCGAAGAATCC
>JANNMK010000009.1:0-12756 GCA_031397785.1 Sphingomonas sp.
CGGCGAAACGACTGACATTGCTGCGGTAATGCTCGCCCGCCAACAGGCATCGGTCGGGTTCGAGGCGACGTTGCAGGTGCGCAACAAGCTGCTTTCGGCCTACAAGGACATCATGAGCATGCCGGTCTGACATGGCCGACACCGCACTCCAGGCCGTGCCCGGCACCGCGCTCGCAATTCCCGCCCCGCACACAGCGTCGTCCGCTGGATCGTCCGCTCGCGGTTTGCTGTCCCAGCCCTGGGCAACGCCGATCCGCAACGCGCTGGCCCGGCCCGCCGCCGCACGGATGCTGCCGGCCGTCGCCGCCATCGGTGTCGTCGGTCTGGCTGCCATGGCGTGGAGCATCGCCAGCGCCGCCCCGCAGCGCACATTGTTCGCAGGGCTGGCGGACGAGGACAAGGCAGCGATGGTCGATGCACTCGCCGCCGCCGGCATCGCCTATGAGGTCGACCGGTCGAGCGGCGCGATCACCGTGGCAGAGGATAGCTATCATCAGGCCCGGATGCTGCTCGCAGCGGACGGCCTGCCCAAGGGCGCAGACCAGGGCGCCGACCTTATCGCTTCCTTGCCGATGGGGGCCAGCCGCGCGGTCGAGGGTGAGCGGATCCGCGGCGCCAGAGAAGCCGATCTGGCCCGCACCATCGAAGCGATCGATGCCGTGGAAAGCGCCCGCGTCCACCTTGCCGTCAGTGAACCCAGCGCGTTCGTTCGCACCCGCAGCCAGACCGCGGCATCGGTGATGGTCCGCCTCGCCCAGGGTCGCAGCCTCGCTGAAACGCAGGTCCAGGCGATCGTCCATCTGGTCGCGTCCTCGGTGCCGGAACTCACACCGGACGATGTGGCGGTGGTCGACCAGCGCGGGCGCCTGCTGTCGCAAAGCGGCAGCGGTTCGGGCGCGAGTGATCACCAGATCGCCACCCGGCGGGCCATCGAACAGGATTATCGCGATGCACTCTCGTCGCTGCTCGCGCCGATTGTCGGTGCGGAAAACTATACCGCCGAAGTCCATGCCGACATCGATTTCGCGCAAGTGCAATCGACGCGTGAGGGCTATCCCCAGAACACCGGCGTGCTGCTGCGCGAAACCGGCCAATTGTCGAGCGACGGCGGCAACGCCGCGCCCGGCGGCATCCCCGGCGCGCTCGCCAATCAGCCCCCCGCCGCTACGCAAGTCGCCGCCGCGCCGGGCGGGGTCATGACGATGGCAGGCGGCGATGCCGCACCCGGCATGGGGCGACGCAGCGAAAATTACGCGCGCAGCTTTGCCATCGAACGCGAAGTTTCGGTCATCCGCCAGCAGACCCCATCATTGAAACGCCTGTCGGTCGCGGTGGTATTGCGCAATCCCGCCACCGGTCGTCCGCGCTCGACCGCCGAATTGCGGGAAATCGAGCGCATCGTCAAAGGCGCGGTCGGTTTCGATGCGGCGCGCGGCGATGTGGTTGCCGTCGGCGCGCGGCGCTTTGCCGAGACCGCCGCAAGCACAGACGGCAATTGGTGGGAAGCCGAATGGCTGGCGATGCTGGTCCGGCATCTGACCGCAATCGTCATCGTCGCGCTTCTCGTGCTCGGACTGGCCCGGCCACTGCTGCGCCGCCTGCTCGCCGGCACCGCACCGGCGGGACTGCCCGGCGCTGCCCAGGGTCCGGAAGGCAGCGCAGAGGACAGCCGCCGCCGCGCAGCGATCACCGTCGACATGATCGAAAGCAGCCCGGGATATGAGGCGCGCGCCGCGCTGATCAGGGGGTTCGTCAAACAGGATCCCCCTCGCGCCGCACTCGTCGTCCGCGATCTCATCCGCAGCGATACGATCCGCAGCGAAACACCGGGCAGCACGCGCAATGGATGATCCCCTGACAACGGCCGATGGCGGGGCCATGCCCGGCGGCAGCGAAGCCGCGGCGATATTGCTGATGATGCTCGGCGATGACGAAGCGTCGGAAATCCTCGCCCGGCTCGATCCTGCGGAGGTCCAGTCGCTGGGCACCGCGATGTTCAATGTCGCCGATGTTACCGAAGACCATGTGGCCGCCGTGTTCGATGAATTTGCGGTCCGTGCGCGGGCAACCACGACCATCGGGTTCGGCGCGGCACCGCGCATCCGTTCGGTAATGCACCAGGCGCTGGGAAATGACCGCGCGACGACGGTGCTGGCGCGCATCACGCCGCCGACCCGCAGCGCGGCGCTCGATTCGCTGCGCTGGATGGATGCCCGCACCATCGCCGCCATCGTCGAACAGGAACATCCGCAGATCGCTGCCGTGGTGCTCGCTCATCTCGATCCCGCGATTGCTGCCGATGTGCTGCAACTGTTTCCGGCCGATGCCCAGCCCGATCTCATCCACCGTGTCGCGACGATGGAAACGGTTTCTGCCGAAGCGCTCGAAACGCTCGAACATATCCTCGTCCATGAACTGGCGCGCGTCTCGGCTGCTCCGGCGTCGGCGCGCGGCGGGGCGAGCGAGGCGGCAAAGATCATGAACAATATCCGGCCCGGCAACGACAAGCGGATCATCAAATTGCTCGGCAAGATCGACCGGCAGCTCGCGCAAAAAATCGAGGAGGAAATGTTCGTGTTCGACGATCTGATCGGCCTCGACGACAAGAATCTCGGCATCCTGCTGCGCGGCATCGACAATGAAATTCTGATAGTCGCGCTCAAGGGCGCGGATGAACGGCTGCGGGGCCGGATGCTCGGCTGCATGTCGGCCCGCGCTGCGGATGCGATCCGTGACGAGATGGCCGAACGCGGCCCGATGCGGCTGACCGAGGTTCAGGATGCGCAAAAGGCGATGCTGACCATCGCGCGCCAGCTCGCCGAATCCGGCACGCTGATGCTGAGCGGGCGGGGCGATGATTATGTCTGATGCTGCATTGCATGCTGCGCCGCATGGATCGTTCATCGTCCGGTTCGGCGACGGGGAATTCCGCTCATGGATCGACGGTCTCGTTGCACCTGATTGCGCCGATACGACCGCCGAGGATGAGAGCGGCTCGGAGACGGACGGCTATCGCGCCGGATATGCCGCAGGGTTCGCCGATGGCCAGGCAGCGGCTTCACAGGCGATCGCCGAACCAGCTGCACGGCTCGGCGATCTCATCGGATCGCTGGAGGTGCTGCAACCCGTTTCGCAATCCGTTCTCGCGTCCATGCTCGCCGAATGTGTCGCGGCGATCATCGGCCGCTCGCTAGCCGATACGATGATCGACGGCGCATCGCTCGCGGCATCGGCGGCGGCGATGATCGCGGCAATGACGGACGAGATCGAGGCGGCCGCGCTGCATGTCCATCCGGCCGATGCCGAACTGCTGCACGGCCATGCTCTGGCAGTCGATATCGTCGTCGATCCATCGCTGGCCCGCGGCACCCTGCGCCTCGCCACCCGCCAGGGCTGGCTGGAGGACGGCGCGCAGCTGCGCCTCGCGCGCTTCCGGAGCGGCATATCTGGCGGCCATCCGGCATGATGACCATCGAACAGCGGTGCGCTGCTGCGCTCGCCGCATTGCCCGCATTTCCTGACCGTCCGCAATCCGTCGGTCGGCTGACCGGCGATGATGGACTGCTGCTCGAAGCCACCGGGCTTGATCTTGCGGTGGGCAGCACCGCTCGCGTTGCGGTTGCCGGTTCGCCCGCGCTGCCATGCGAAGTCGTCGGTTTCCGGGGACCGCGCACGATGCTGATGGCGCTGGGGGCAGGGCAGCGCCCGGTTGCCGGAGCGCGGGTCGAACCCGATGGCAGCAACGCGCTGATCGCCACCGGGCCAGAGCTGCTCGGCCGCGTCGTCGATGCTCTGGGCCAGCCGATCGACGGCATGGGTCCGCTGCTCGCCAGCGCCACCTGGCCGCTTGCCGGGGTGCCGGGCAACCCGCTGCGCCGTCTGCATCTCACCCGGCCGTTCGATGTCGGGGTGCGGGCGATCAACGGCCTGCTGACCGTGGCCCGCGGCCAGCGGGTCGCCATCGTTGCCGGCTCCGGAGTCGGCAAATCGGTATTGATGGGTCAGATGCTCGCCGGGTCCGAAGCGGACGCCATCGTCGTCGGACTGGTCGGTGAACGCAGCCGCGAAGTCAGCGATTTCCTGGCCAAACAATTGCCCGCGCCCGTCCGCCAGCGCAGCGTCGTCGTCGCTGTCCCTGCCGACCACGCACCGCTGCTGCGCCTGCGCGCGGCGCTGCGCGCCACCGCCATTGCCGAGGAAATGCGCGCGCGCGGCCTCAACGTGCTGCTGCTGATCGACAGCCTGACCCGTGTTGCGCACGCCCAGCGCGAAATCGGCCTGTCGCTGGGTGAACCGCCGACGGCCAAAGGCTATCCGCCGTCCGCGCTCGGCATGATTCCGCGCCTCGTCGAACGTGCCGGGATCGACGCCGAAAGCGGCGGTTCGATCACTGCGCTCTACACCGTGCTCGCCGATGGCGATGAACTCGACGATCCTGTGGTCGATACCGCCCGCGCCATTGTCGATGGCCATATCATCCTGTCGCGGACCCTTGCCGAAGCGGGCGTCTATCCCGCGATCGACGTCGGCCGCTCGCTCAGCCGTACCATGGTCGATGTCGTGCCGCCGGACCATTTGGATGCCGCGCGACGCTACCGCCGCCTGTGGTCGGACTATGAAAGCAATCGCGATCTCATTTTGATGGGGGCTTATGCACCGGGCTCGGATGCCGGCATCGATCGCGCCATCGCCTGTTATCCCGCCCTGCGCGATTTCCTGCGCCAGCCGATCGGCAGCCGGGTCGATCTGGCACAATCGCACGCCGATCTGCACAATTTCGTGTCCGCCGCATGAGCGATAGCCCGAAATCGCGGCACCGCATCGCCCGCGTGCGCAGCGTGCAGCACCGGATTGCCCTGCTTGCCGAACAGCGCGGGCGCAATGCCGTGGCGGCGCTCGACAGCCGCAGCGCGCTCATCACCCGCCTGCACGCCACGCTGGCGGTTGCGCACGGTCCGTCGAGCGGCGCCGCGCTTGCCCGGGCTGCCGAGCTGGCAGGCCGCTTTGCCGTCGCGGCGGTCGCGGTCGCGCATGAACGGGCGATTGCCGACGATAGGCTCGGCACGCTGACCCGGCAGCGTATCGCCAGCGAACGTGACCGTGACGGCGCCGACCGGCTGGCCCGATCGGCACAGCAGATACAGGACCGAACGGCTGAAAAACGCGCCGCGCGCCTGCCGTCCACCCGCAAGGACGGCCAGCGATGATCGCCGCGCCGCTGCCGATAGCCATAACGCAAACAGAGCCCGCCCGGCACCCCGTCGCGCCGCTGGTCCCGCCCGATCCGGCCCAGGCGCAACGCTTTCCCGCGCTGGTCGACGCGCTCGCCCGGCCATCGTCGGCCGAACCGCCAGTCGCGCCTCAACCGGCTGACCCTGCCGTCGAGCCCACCAGCCACGAACCGGCGCAAGTCCAGCCGTTCGCCGTCGATACCGTCATCATCGCCATGTTCGCCGCCCTGCCGCCCGCAAAACCACTCCCCGCGCTTGCCGGGCCGCTGCCCGAACCGGCGCAGCTTGCGGGCAGGGCGGCGCTGTCGGCCGGTCCCGCACCATCGCCGCCGGCGGATCGATCACGCGTCCTCGCCACCCCCGCCGCTTTGGCTCCACCGCGCAAATCGCTCGCTACATCCACCGGATCGGATGAACTTGCCGCTCCTGCCGGATCTTTCGATTCACCGCCAACCACCGCAGCGCGCGCCGATCCCGCAGCCGCTCCGGCGGCACCGGTCGCCAGCCAGCCATCGCCCGCCACGGTCACAGCGACGCACGCCGCTGCACCCGTCGCCCCGGCCATGCTCGCCGTCGATCAGGATGGACTATGGCTGATGACCCTCGCGCGGGACATTGCCTTCGCCGCCGATCCCGCTGCCCCGCTCGCTTTTCGCCTGCGCCCGGAATCGCTCGGCGATCTGACGGTCGAGTTGACCCGCACCACGGACACGACATCGCTGCGCCTCACCGTCGAAACGGAGGCCGCCCGTTCCGCGCTGGTCGATGGCCAGTCGCGTCTGGTTGCCGATGCCCGCCTGCATGGCGTGCGCATCGGCGAAACCCATGTGCTGCTTTCGGATCACGGCGCCGCGCACCACGGCCACAGGCAGCATGGCGAACAGCACCGGCCATCGCCCGCGCCGACCGGTCCACAACGGACCGGCTCGCCAGATATCGCTAACCATCCCGCGCCACAAACCGGTGATCGATATGCCTGAAGGGACCATGGAATGAGCGATCCTGCACCGCCACCGACCGCGGGTGGCAAAGCCGCCCCGCCGCCACGCAAGCGCGGCAAGATCAAGACCATCCTGTTCGCCACTCTCGGCCTCGCCACTGTCGGCGGCGGCAGCGCGGGCGCGGCGGTCTATCTCACCGGCGGTCTGGCCGCATCGGGCCACACCCCGGCCGAAGACCCGTCGATCCCCAAGCTAGTCCCGCGCGAAGGGGCAGACGAAGCCGCCGTCGCATCCGCCACTGCCGCCGCCCGCCGGGGCCGTCCCGATCCGCGCCTGTTCCAGGCCAGCTACGTGACGATGGAGGATGGCTTCACCTCCAATCTTGCGGGCACCGCCTTTGTCCAGGTCGGCATCGGCATGTCGACCTATTATGACGAACGCGTCCCCGCCAATGTCGAAAAGCACAAGGTGGCGATCCGCTCGGCGGTGCTCGTCGCGCTTTCCGAACAGGACCCGTCGGTGCTGGCCACCAGCGCGGGCAAACAGGCGCTGCGCCGCACACTCGCGCGCGCGATCAATCAGGTGCTGGTCGAGCGTGAAGGATTCGGCGGTATCGACGATGTCCACTTCACCGGGTTCGTCATGCAATGAAACACGCCCCCGATTTTTTCCGCAGCGACACCGGACGGTCGCCCGACGTCCAGCCGCAATCCTTCGCCTTTGGCACGGCATCGCCCGGTGCATCGGCCGTCCTGCCGGCCATCGACCGGATCAACCAGCGCATGGTCCCGCGCTGCCGCAGCGTCATCGAACCGCTCGCCCGCGCCCGCGTCAATGTGACCGCCGCGCCCATCACACTCCTGCCCTACGCCGACTGGCAGGCGGACCGGCCGGACGCCACGCTGACCAGCCTTTACGGTTTTGCACCGATGAAGGGGGCGATAATGCTCGCCTTCGCGCCTGCAACGCTGCGCATCCTGATCGACCGCTATTTCGGCGGCACCGCCAGACAGGCACTCAGGCACAGCGCGGAACTAACTCCGGGCGAAGAGGATTTCCTTGGCCGCCTGACCGCCGGCCTCATCAGCGCGCTGACCGATGCCTGGGCAAAATCGCTGGCCGTCGATGCGGTGCTGCGGACGCGCGAAACCCGTCTTGCCTATGCCGCGCTGGTTGCGGCTGATGATCCTGTCGCGGTCTGTGCCTTTGCGGTGGAATTTGCCGCCGACATCCATCTGGCCTTCGACATCGTCTATCCACTGGCTGGCCTGCGCTCGATCGATCAGCATCTGGTCACGCCTGCCGAACCGGCGGGTGACGATGCCTGCCCGGTGTGGCGCACCAGGCTGGGCGATGCGCTCGCCGGGGTCACTTTCGATGCGCGCACTGTTCTCGCCCGCCCACAGATCAGCCTCGAAAAACTGATGGCGCTTACCGTGGGGGATGTGCTGCCGGTCACCATGAACGCCGAAGTGCCGATGCTGGTTGCCGACCGGGCGATCGCGATGGGCACCATCGGCGATGCCAATGGCTGCGCTGCGCTGCAAATCTCCCGAATGCTCAACCGAAAGTCCGGCCAATGAAACCCGATACCGCTTTTTCCATGACCGATGGCGATGCCGGGGCGGCGTCCAACTACGCGCTGCTCGCCGATATTCCGGTGCGGCTGTCGGTCGAGGTCGGCAGCACCGGCCTGCCGCTGCGCGATCTGATGGAGCTTGCCGAAGGCAGCGTGGTCGAACTCGATCGTCAGTCGAACGAACTGCTCGATATCCTCGCCAACGGCACGCTCGTCGCAAAGGGCGAAGTGGTCACCGTCGGCACCCGCTTCGGCATCCGCATCGTCGAAATCGTGCCGGGCGATGCGCGCTGGCCGGCGCGCGAACGGCGGCGCTGAATGACCGCCTATTTCGTCAAACTGCTGGTCATGCTGCCGCTGGTTGCCGGGCTTGCCTATGCCTGCCTGTGGGGCTGGAAACGGCTTCAGCCCGGGATGGCGTCCCAGATGCGCAAACGCCATCTGGCCATGGTCGATGCACTTTCGCTGGGGCCCGCCGGCCGGATTGCCGTGGTCGAATTCGCCGGACAGCATCTGCTGGTTGCCGTCTCGCGCAACGGCATCGCGCTGCTCTCGCAAACCCCCGCCCCGCCAACCACCGCCCCGCCAATCCCCGCCCGGGCATCGGACGATGCGTAATCCGGCGCGCCGGTCGCTGGCCGTGATCCTTCCTCTGCTCGCAGCGTTGCTCGCCACGCCCGCCTTCGCCACTGCGACACAGGAATCGCAATTCGTCGGCGCAGCGATCGGCGATGCGGTGGGCAGCGACGCTCCCTTGTCCCTGTCGCTGCAGATTCTGCTGCTGATGGGGGTGCTGACCATCCTGCCGTCGCTGCTCCTCATGATGACCAGCTTCACCCGCATCATCATCGTCCTGTCGATCCTGCGTCAGGCGCTCGGACTGCAACAGACCCCCCCCAACCAGGTGCTGGTCGGGCTCGCGCTCTTCCTGTCGCTGTTCGTCATGCGCCCGGTGTTCGAAGATATTTCCGCCGCCGCCTACACCCCCTATAATCAGGGCAGCATCGGCGTCGAACAGGCGGTGGTCCGCTCGGGCGCCGTCCTGCACCGCTTCATGATGGCGCAGACCCGTGAAAAAGACCTCAAACTGTTCGCCGATCTGGCTGAGGCTCCGGCTTTCGAACAGCCAGCGGACGTGCCGTTCACCATCCTGCTTCCCGCCTTTGTCACCAGCGAACTCAAAACCGCCTTCACCATCGGCTTCCTCATCTTCCTGCCGTTCCTGATCATCGATCTGGTGGTTGCCGCCGCACTGATGTCGCTGGGCATGATGATGCTCTCGCCGTCGATCATCTCGATGCCGTTCAAACTCCTGCTGTTCGTGCTGGTTGATGGATGGGCGCTGACCATGGGGTCGCTGGCGGCCTCGTTCGCGACCTGACGTCCGCCGCCAGATGGACAGTCCCGGCACCCTCATCGGCATCGCGCAGCAGGCCTTGTGGGTGCTGGCGCTCGCGTCCGCGCCCATCCTTCTGCCCGCGCTGATCGCCGGGCTGATTCTCGGCATGGTCCAGGCGGCGACCTCGATCAACGAAGCCACGCTCAGCTTCGTCCCCAAATTGGTGATCGTCGGCATCTGCCTCGCGCTGTTCGGATCGGCGATCATGACCCTGCTGGTCGATTTCACGATCGATATCTTCGCGCGCATTCCGCTGGTCGTGCAATGATTCCGCCCGCATTTTCGGCGCTCGAACCGCATTTTGTCCTGCTTTCGGTGGCATTGTTGCGCCCCGCCGCCGCCTTTTTCGCTGCGCCGTTGTTCGGGGCGGATTTCGTTCCTGTCATCCTGCGGATCGTCATCGCCCTGGCGCTTGCTCTCCCGGCATTCGGCGCGGACGGCTTTGCCATGCCCACCGGCGGGCTGGTGTCGCTCGGCGGGCTGCTGCTGGTGGCGGGCGAAATCCTCGTCGGCCTCGCCATCGGCTTTGCGGTGCAGATCGGCTACGCATCGGCGCTGGTCGCCGGCGAAGTCATCGGCAACGCGATGGGTCTCGGCTTTGCCGCGATGGTCGATCCGGCGAGCGGCGCACAAAGCCCTGCGCTTGCCCAGCTTCTCTCGGTGCTCGCCACCTTCCTGTTTCTTGCCGCAGACGGGCATCTCGCGCTCGCCGCCACGGTGGTCGGCAGCTACCGGCTGCTGCCGCCGGGCGATGCCTGGCTCGCATGGAGCAGCATCGAAACGCTCGGCCTGTTCGGCGGCACCGTCTTTGCCTGCGGTCTTGCCATCGCCATGCCGGTCGGCACCGCGGTCATCCTTACCCAGCTCGTCATGGCGGTGCTGTCGCGCTCCGCGCCGCAGCTCAACCTGTTCTCGGTCGGCTTGCCCGCCGCATTACTGGCCGGGATCGTCCTTTTGGCCATCGCGCTCCCGGCGATGGGCGACGCCATCGTCGCCGCCATCGGCCTCGGGCTCGATCAGTCCGCCTCGCTCGCCGGTCTCTGATCGATGGCGCAGGACAGCGGCGAAAAAACCGAAGCCCCGACGCCCAAGAAACTTGCCGATGCGGCAAAGCAGGGCGATCTGTTCCAGTCCCGCGAACTGATGACCGCGCTGGTCATGACGGCCGGCGTCGCCTGGCTGATGCTCGCCGGGCCACTGGCGATCGCCGAATTTTCCGCGCTGGTCCGCGATGGCCTCAGTCTCTCGTCCGCCGACATCCGCCATTTCGACCCCGCCGCCGCAGCAGCGCGCCTGCTTGGCTTGCTGGCCACCAGTCTTGCCATCCTGTTCGCGCTGACCCTGGTCGCCGCCCTCGCCGGACAGGCCCTGCTCGGCTCGCTCGGCTTTCGTGGCGGGGCGATGGCGTTCAAGGGCAACCGCATCAGTCCGCTGGCCGGCATCAAACGTATTTTCGGGCCTCAGGGACTGTCCGAACTCGGCAAATCGATCGTCAAGGTCGTCTGCGTCGGGGCGGTCGGCTGGTTCGTGCTGCGCGCCCAGGCAGACGGTATTGCCGCGCCAATCATGCTGGAAATGCCCGCCGCCGCCGCCCGGCTTGGCAACGCGCTGCTGGCCACGATGGCCGCGCTCACCGCAGCGCTGGTGCTGATCGGCCTCGCCGATGTTCCCGTTCAATATGCGCTGCGGCAAAAGCGACTGCGGATGTCACGTCAGCAGGTGTTCGACGAACATAAGCAATCCGAAGGCTCGCCAGAGGTAAAGGCCAGCATCCACCAGCGCCGCCATGCCATGCTGTCGAAATCGGCGCGCCGCGCGGTCGGCGACGCCACCGTCATCCTCACCAACCCGACCCATTTTGCCGTCGCGCTGCGCTATCGTCCGGGTGAGGATGCCGCGCCGCTCGTGGTCGCGCGGGGGCGCGGCGCCACCGCCGCGGCGATCCGCGAGCTTGCAGGCGAAGCGGACGTCCCGCTGCTCAGCTACCCGGTTTTGACCCGGGCCATCTATTATACCTCGCGGGAGGGCGAACCGATCCGTGAGGATCTCTATGCCGCAGTCGCCGTCATCCTCGCCTTCATATTGCGGATCGACGCGCAACAATCGGCGCGCTGGCATGACAGCGGCGCTGCGCCGGGCGTCGATGTCCCCCCCGCGATGCGCTTCGACAGCGATGGCCGACCGGAACAATGATGCACCCGGCAGCGCCATCGGATCGCTGTCCTACATGCCGCGATCCTGTTATGTTCTCATCATGCCCAGCCGTCATCATGGTCCGCAACATGCCGGAGCGATCGGTGCATCGCCGCTCGTTAAAGCGACAAAGGAGACATTCCCGTGCCCGCCATGCGTATACTTTGTCGCTTTAGGCTCAGCACCCCGGTTGCGCTGCCCGGCTAAACCCTTCTTCCGTCTCGCCGTTACTGGGTCTCGATAAGGACGCGCCGCCATGATCGATTCGATTGTAACCACATTGGGTGCCGGGTCGGGCATCGACATTCGAAAGATTGTCAGCCAGCTGTCCGCTGCCGCCCGCGCTCCTGCGGAATCCGCGATAAACCGGCGCGAAACCGCCAATTCGGCGCGCATCTCGTCGCTCGCCAGCATCGGCGCGAACATCGACCAATTCTCTGCCGCAATGACCGCGCTGGTCACCGGCGGCACACTCTCCAGCCAGCCCGACGTCAGCGATCCCCGCATCCTCGCCGCCACTGCACTGGACGGTGCCCGGCTCGGCACTATCGCAGCGGAGATACAAGTCGTCGCTCTGGCCCGCGCGCAAACCCTCCAGTCGGCACTGTTCACGGCGGCCAGCGATCCGGTGGGGCAGGGCGCTCTGGTCATCGCCACCGCCAGTGGCTCGGTCACGGTCACCATCGGCCCGGCCAACGACAGCCTCGCCGGCCTCGCCGCTGCAATCAATGCCAGCGGCGGCGCGGTGCGCGCCAATGTCGTCACCGACCAGTCCGGTGACCGGCTCGCGCTCAAGGGCGCATCGGGTGAGGCCGCCGCCTTCACCGTGTCGGCCACCATCGGCGCGACGCCCGGCCTCGATCGCTTCGCTTATGGCAATGCGGCAACCGGTGGCATGGTGCAGGCGCAGGCCGCGCAGGACGCCGTGCTGCTGGTCGATGGCATCGAAACCCGGCACGCCGCCAACCGGATCGACGGCATCGTCCCCGGCGTCCGGCTCGATCTCAAACGCGTCACCAACGGAGAAGCCGTATCACTCGGCGTAACCCGCGCCGCCGATGCCATTACCACCGCTCTCGACGATTTCGCTGCCGCCTATAATGAAATGCTGCGGTCGATCGACACCGCCACCGCCAACCGTCCCGGCGAAACCGCAGGCCCGGCGCGCGGTGACACCGCCATCGCCGCCTTGCGGCGCGATCTCGCCCGGCTTCCCGCCACGGTGCTGGCCACGGTTCCCGGCGCGCCTGCGACGCTCGCCGAAGTGGGCGTGAAAACCAATCGCGACGGCAGCCTCTCGCTCGATCGCACCCGGCTGGCCACCGCTCTTGCCGCCAACAGCGAAGGCGTCGAGGCATTGTTCAGGCCCGCCCCCGGCAGCAGCGATGCAGGGCTGGCGGGCGCACTGAAATC
>JANNMK010000044.1:0-4361 GCA_031397785.1 Sphingomonas sp.
GGCGGGTCGAACGACGGGCGGATGCCGATGTTCGCCGCGCCATCGAGCACGCGCCCGTCGGCCAAGGTGCCGGTCACCGCATAAATGCCATAGCGCGGGCGCAGATAGCTGCCGAGATCGAGGTTGGCGGTGGGGTATCCCAGCGTGCGCCCGACCTTGTCACCATGCTGGACGATGCCCGCTATCGCGAACGGGCGCGTCAGCAGGCGGGTGGCGGTGGCGCAATCCCCGGCTTTCAGCGCATTGCGGATGCGGCTCGACGATATTGTCTCACCGCCTTCGGTCACCGGTGCGATACGGGTGGTGGCAAAACCGTGCGCGATGCCGGATGCCGCCAGACTGTCGCCATTGCCGCTGCGGCGATGGCCGAACACGAAATCCTCGCCGGTGACGATGGCGCTAACGCCGAGCCGGGCGACGAGCAGATCGGCGACGAATTCGTCCGCCGTCATGCCCGCCATCGCGGCGCCGAAATCGAGCACCAGCATCGCATCCGCCCCCGCCGACCCGAACAATCGTTCGCGCTGGTCGAGCGTGGTCAGGCGGAATGGCGAAGTGGCGGGTTTGAAGTGGCGTACCGGGTGCGGATCAAAGGTGGCGACAATCGCCGGTGCGCCCGTCGCGCGGGCCTGGGCCACCGCCGCGCCGACCACCGCCTGATGGCCGATATGAAATCCGTCGAAATTGCCGAGCGCGACGATGCCACCGCGAAACGCCGGAGGAATGGGCTGACTGGAAGACAGGCGCTGCATGCTGGGGCGCTGTTACTTGCGGCATGGCGTTGCGGCAAGTGCCGAGCCTGTCCCCGCGATGCTGGCGAGCGGGGCTACGGCGGCGCGTGCCTGCGCGCGCGGATTCTGGTCAGGGCCGCGACTTGACGGGCAAAGTCAGGTTTTTCGCCGCAGCGTCACGAAATCGAACGCCGGCCGGCCGTCGGCGGCGACGCGGGCATCGCGCGCAACCTCTTCCCATTGCGCGGGATCGGGCGCGTCGACCATCGCATCGCCTTGCGGCTCGGCATGCACTTCCGTCAGTTCGATGCGGTCGGCCATCGGCAACACCTGTCGCCAGATGTCCGCTCCGCCGATCACGCAGACATGCGGCGCATTGGCCATGGCCAGCGCCTCGCCAATCGTCGCGGCACGCTCTGCCCCGTCGCTCGCCCAGTCCTTGTCGCGGGTGACGACGATGTGCCGTCGCCCGGCGAGCAGGCCGGGCAGCGAATCGAATGTCTTGCGCCCCATGATCATCGGGCGGCCCATGGTCAGCTGTTTGAACCGGCGCAGATCGTCGGGCAATCGCCACGGCAGGCGTCCTGCATTGCCGATCACGCCATTGTCGGCGCGCGCCAGCACCAGAATGATCTCAGGGTGATTCATTGTTGCGACATTCCGTGATGAACCCAGGTTGCATGGCCCATCTTGCGGCCGGCGCGGCCATCGCCCTTGCCATAAAGATGCAGGCGGCAACAGGGATCGGCGATCAGATCCGCCCAGCCGTCGACATCGCTGCCGATCAGATTGCGCATTTCCACCATGGAACCGACCAGGTCGGTCGCGCCGAGCGGCAGGCCGCACACCGCGCGAATATGGTTTTCGAACTGGCTGGTCACCGCGCCTTCGATCGTCCAGTGGCCGCTGTTGTGGACGCGCGGTGCCATTTCGTTGAACAGCGGGCCGTCATCGGTTGCAAAAAATTCGCAGGCCAGCACCCCGACATGATCGAGCGCGGCAGCTAGCGCCAGCGTGGAATCGACGGCGGCGGCGCATTGCCAGCGCCAGTCGTCGGCAATCGGCACAGTGCTGCGCGCCAATATGCCATCGCTATGAATGTTGTGCGGGCAATCGTAAAGCGCGGTCGCGCCATCACCCCCGCGCACGACTATCACCGAAAATTCGGCAGTGAAATCGACCAGCCGCTCGTAGATGGCCTGCCGCTGGCCGATGCTGTGCCATGCAGCGGCGGCATCGGCACGGGTGGCGATACGCGCCTGCCCTTTGCCGTCATAGCCATCGGTCACGGTCTTGAGGATGGCAGGCGTGCCGACGGCAACCATGGCATCGGCCAGGGTTTCGGCGCTGCGCACTGGCGCGAACGGGGCGATCGGGATGCCGTGATCTGCGGCAAACGCCTTTTCGCGCAGCCGGTCCTGCGCCATCGCCAGCGATTGCGCGCCGGGCCGGACCGGGACGTGCGCGGCCAGGTGGGTGACCGTATCGACCGGCACGTTTTCAAATTCGAAGGTGACGACATCGACGGCGCGGGCGAAACCGTTCAGCGCCATGATGTCGTCATAGGCAGCGATCGTGCTGGCGCTGGCGACTTCATGCGCGACGCCCTGCGCCTCGGGTGCATAAATGTGGGTGCGATAGCCGATCTGGGCCGCCGCCACCGCCAGCATCCGGCCCAGCTGCCCGCCGCCCAATATGCCGATGGTCGATCCTGGCGGCACCATGGGCATCAGGCCGATGCGCCGTGCATGTCAGGCATTTCGGGGATGTGCGCGACTGCGGCCGTGCGCGCAGCGCGCCACCGGTCGAGCCGTTCGGCAAGCGCCGCATCGCCGGTCGCCAGGATGCTCGCGGCGAACAGTCCGGCGTTGGTCGCCCCCGCCTTGCCGATCGCGAGCGTGCCGACCGGCACCCCGGCGGGCATCTGGACCATCGACAGCAGCGAATCCATGCCGCCGAGCGCGGCCGATTGCACCGGCACGCCCAGCACCGGCAGCCGGGTCATCGCTGCGACCATACCCGGCAGATGGGCAGCGCCGCCCGCTCCTGCGATGATCACCGAAAGCCCGGCAGCCACGGCCCCCTGCGCAAAGGCGACCAGCCGATCAGGGGTGCGGTGGGCGGAAACGATGCGGATGTCGTGCGCTACGCCCAGCTCGTCCAGCACCGCTGCCGCATGGCGCATCGTTTCCCAGTCGGACTGGCTGCCCATGACGATGGCGACGCGAGCGGCGACGGGGGGAACAACCGGGTTGGCGGCAGGGCCACTGGCAGGCCCAGTGCCTGTGTCAGGAGAAGCAACAGGCGGCGCGGTCGATGGGGTCATGCGGTCAAGTCCATAAGCTGGCCGGGTGTCCGTCGAACAGACCCAAAGCGCGTCGATAGCGACAAGCCCCAGTCACGGCAATCGCCCACGTGGCGCGCCATGGCCCGAAGATAGACGCCGCTGCGATGCGCAGCGGCCACATACCTTTCCTTAAATCCTGTGGGCTAGAGCGATTATCCACCATCTTGCGTCACCGGGATTTTCAATGCGGCATTCGCCATCGCTGGCCACGTCCACCCTGCAATCGGCTACGCTGCCTGCGGGCGATGAAGCGGGTTTGCGCATCGAGATTGCCCGACTTCGGCGGGAAAACCGGGCGCTGTCAATCGCGCTTGCGGAAATGGAGCGCGTGGCGGAACGCGATATGCTGACCCCGCTGTTCAACCGGCGCTATTTCCTGTCCGCGCTGCATCAGCGGATCGCGCGGGTCGAACGCAACGGCGAACGGATCGTACTGATCTTCGTCGATGTCGACCGGCTGAAGGCAATCAACGATCGTTATGGCCATGCCGCAGGTGATTTCGCGCTGATCGAGATTGCCGAGCGGCTTAACGCGATGATGCGCAGCGACGATATATTGGCGCGCATCGGCGGCGATGAATTCGGCATATTGCTCGACAATGTCGGAGCCAGCGAGGCACGATCGAAACTGCGCCGCCTGGCTGCGGCGATCGAACAGGAACCGTGCGTCTATGACGGGCACCCGATCGCCGTGAGCGCAGCGTTCGGCATGACGACGATCGCGCCGGGTGTCAGTTCCGAAGAATTGCTGGGCCGCGCCGATGCCGAAATGTATCGCGCCAAACGGCACGGCTGACGACTGGAAGATCGCCGGGGCGAGCATGGCGCGGCAAACCGCGGCGGCGTTGCGCACCGCTGGCCCGCCGCGCCATGCCCGCCAGGACCGGCTGGCTTTACTGCACCGTCACCGATACGGCGCGGCGATTCTGTGCCCAGCTTGCCTCGTCCGATCCCATCGCAGCCGGCCGTTCCTTGCCGTAGCTGACGACCGTGATCCGTGCGGCGGAAACGCCGAGCGAGACCAGATAGTTGCGGGCGGAGTTGGCCCGCCGTTCGCCAAGCGCGAGATTATATTCGCGCGTGCCGCGTTCGTCAGCATGTCCTTCGACCGTGACGCGCACGTTGGGATAGCGCGCCAGCCACTGGGCCTGGCTGGCCAGCACCGCGCGGTCGGCGTCGTCGATATTGTAGCGGTCGGTATCGAACAACACCGTGTCGCTCTGGATGCTGGCGACAAAATCGCCCTGGCTGCCCGGCAAGGCCGCGCCGGTGCCGCCGCCGCC
>JANNMK010000057.1:0-3027 GCA_031397785.1 Sphingomonas sp.
CGAGATAGAGGCGCTGCGGCGCATCCCTAACTGACCGATTTACCGACAGGAGCCTGATGATGAGCCCACTTCTTATTCCCATCTTTGGCATGTTGATCCCGATTGCCGCCCTTTGCCTCGTCGCGTTCAAGAGCTGGATCAAGCTCAAGGAACGGCAAATGGAGGTGACCGGGCATCTCACAGCCGAGAAAACCGCGCAATATGCCGCACATACCGAACGGCTGGAGCAACGCATGCGAGTGCTCGAACGCATCATCACCGACCGCGGAATAGCGGTTGCCGACGAGATCGAGGCACTGCGCGACCAACGCAACGAGCGCGTCGACTGATCGAAGCCGCCTGAAAAGGACACAGCCATGACGGACCTTTCCCTCACCATCCTGTCGGCAGCCACCGCGATGATCGCCCTTACTATGATCTGTCTGGCGGGCCTGCGCGGCTGGAGCCAGTGGATCGCTCTGAAGCGCCACGAAATGGATATGCCGGTCGCATCAGGCCATCAAGCCGACAGCGACGGCGCGGCGAATTTTGCCAGTGCGGCAAGCCGCATCGACATCGCCGATCTGCGTGAACGAGTACGCAAGCTGGAAGCGATTGCCGCAGGCGTGGACCTTTAGGTCAGGGTTTCGTCACCCGGCAGGGCTGGCTATAGCGCGCGGCATGACACATCAGACACTCGCTGCGCTGGCCCAGGATTATGAATTTCTCGACGCCGACGATCGCTATCGGCTGCTGATCGAACTTGGTCGCAGCCTTGAGGATATGCCCGATCCTCTCAAGACCGATGCGACACTGGTGCGCGGTTGTTCGGCCTCGGTATGGGTTTATCCCTTGCGCCGAGAAGACGGAACGCTGCATTTCCTGGCCGACAGCAATGCGGCGATCTCCAAGGGCATCATCGCCCTGGTGCTGAGCGCCGTGCAGGACCGTGCGCCAGCCGCAATACTTGGCACCGACATTCCGGCCGAACTGCAGCCTTTCGATCTGACACGGCAACTGTCTTCGAACCGTACTCAGGGCATCCCCAATATGATCGGCCTGATCCGCGCGACGGCGGAGCGTTATTCGGATTGAGCAGGCGTGATAAGCTCTGCGGCCAGCGCCTCGACATTGCTGCCACGCGGGATCACCAGCCAGTCGTCAGGGCGGGCGCCATCAATCAGCGTCACGGCATTCTTGGGGCAGATACCTAGGCAGCCGACTTCGGCGACGCCGTAACTCGCCTTGCGGCCCTTTTTAGCGCCGACAGTCTTGCGCAGCGCCTTGGCAAGGCTCGTCCTGTTTTTGGGGCCGAAGCCGCCGCCGATCTTTTGCGAGCATTTTCGGCAGACCAGTACCATCCCCTGCCAGTTGCTCGGGACATGCCTGATCCGCGCCGGGACCTTGTCGATCACGCAGGTTTCCAGCTGCGCCGTTCTTCGGCAACGCGCAGCACTTCGAAAGCGGCCTGCCCGGCATGAAAGCGTTTGGCGGCAGCAGGGTCATTCGGGCAGACGTCAGGGTGGGTTTCCTTGGCAAGCGCGCGCCACGCCTTTCGCACATCGTCGGTCGAACAATCGGGCGGCAGGTCGAACAGATCGAGAGCGCGCATCTCGTCGGCGCTGCGGCCTTCGTCCCCGCGATCGGCCCATTGCTGGTGCTTGGACGTGGTGTAGCCCGCTGCCGTCGCCCGTTCCGCGCGTTCCCGTTCGGCGGCGTCTTCGGCGGACAGCCCTTCGAAATAGTCCCATCCGCGATTATATTCGCCGGCATGGGTCGGGCAGAACATCCAGCGATCGGGGCTGTTGGGCGATTTGGGCGCCGGACAGGTGCCCGGTTCCGGGCAGTTATGCCGGTCGCACAGCTTTACCTTCACCGCTTCACGGGTCGAACCATAGCTGCCCCAGCGGGGGAAACCCCAATTGTCGGATCGTGTTGCGCGTGCCATCGATGTCTCATGTAGCGACGCCCCGAGTATATCGCCACCGCCTGTGAAAGATAAAATGCCAGGGGGCCTGTAAGCCGGGTTCTGTCCATCCCCTTGCGGGGACTGGGCGACCATTCCTCTAGGCGCGCCGTTACCGGCGCACTCAAGCAACCAACCCGGACGACTGGGCGACAACCACGCCCTGCCCCCGTTTTCACGCGGGCACGCCATCCCTATTCGGTCTTGCTCCCGGTGGGGTTTGCCATGCCGCTCTGGTTGCCCATCGCGCGGTGCGCTCTTACCGCACCCTTTCACCCTTGCCTGACGACGTATCCGTGAAACGGACGATCGCCATAGGCGGTCTGCTCTCTGTGGCACTGTCCCTGACCACGCCTTTCTGGCTTGCGCTATCGCAAGCGATAGTGCGTTGCCCCGGCATGGCCGCCGGGCGTTACCCGGCACCGTGGTTATGTGGAGCCCGGACTTTCCTCGCGTGCTTTCACACCCGCGGCCGCCCGGCCCCCTGGCATCTCCGGTCGCTTAGGCGACCTGCGCCTGTTCCGCTAGTCCCCTTGCGGCTGCGGCAGCAGCAGGCCGAGCAGGATAGCGCGACATTCGCCGTCAATCGTGCCGTCGATCAGTTCCGGGCGGAAGCGGCGCTGGAACGCAACAGTGGCGGCGAGCTTGTCGGCAACATCATAGCCGAAGCGTTCAAGCGCCAGCAGGAAGCCGGCGTCGGACCACAAAGGATCGGTCAGGTTGCGGGTCGGGCGGGGCAGCGCAAGTCGCAGGCGCGCAAGTTTCTCCCACGGAAACAGTTCGCCCGGATCCTGCTTGCGCGCAGGTGCGATGTCCGAATGGCCAACGATATTGCCGCGCGTGATCTGGTGGCGGTCCTTGATCGCGTGGACCAGACGGATGACGCTGTCGACCTGTTCGTCCGGAAAGGGGCGATAGCCGAATTCATGCCCCGGATTGACGATTTCGATACCGACGCTCGCCGAATTGATATCGACCGTGCCGCGCCAATAGCTGCGACCGGCGTGCCAGGCGCGTTTTTCTTCGGGCACCATATGGGTGACAACGCCGTCCTCGCTGACGACATAATGCGCCGACACGCG
>JANNMK010000077.1:0-3661 GCA_031397785.1 Sphingomonas sp.
ATGCCGATGCCCAGCATCCCCGGCGGGCACCACCCCGCGCCCATCTGCGGCACCATCTCCAGCACCCAGTCGACGATGCGGTCACTGGGGTTCATCATCTTGAATTTGGACTTATTCTCGGACCCGCCGCCCTTCGCCGCCACATCGATCTCGACCGTGTCGCCCGGCACCATCTCGACGTGCAGTACCGACGGCGTATTGTCGCGCGTGTTGACCCGGCTGAACGCCGGATCGGCAAGGATCGATGCGCGCAGCTTATTTTCGGGGTGCAGATACGCCCGCCGCACGCCCTCGTCGATCACCTGCTGCAGACTGCGCGGCGACTCCAGGCGGCAATCCTGCCCCCAGCGCACAAATATGGTGACGATGCCGGTGTCCTGGCAGATCGGCCGGTGCCCTTCGGCGCACATGCGGCTGTTGGTCAGGATCTGGGCTATTGCGTCCTTCGCCGCAGGCCCCTGTTCGGCTTCATAAGCGCGGCCCAACGCGCGAATATAATCCATAGGGTGAAAATAGCTGATGTACTGCAACGCATCGGCAACGCTGGTGATGAGGTCGTCTTCGCGGATGGTCACGGTCGGCATCGTCTGGTCCTTGCCGCTGCGGCGGTATGTTTTCGGCCCTAAGCCTGTGCTGCATCGCCATCAAGCGGAGCCTTTGTCGCAGCGATGCGTTTGCTCCCGCGCAACCGTGCAAAAGGAAGCCTGCTCATGGAAGACGCCCGCATCTGGGAATTTGAGGAAAGCCTGTGGAAGGCCAGCGCCGATCGCTATCATGATCGCATCGCCGAAGACGCGCTGTTCGTCGTCCCCGCCGAACCGCATATCCTTTCCGGCACCCAGGCGGCCGACAGCATGGCCACCACTCCGCGCTGGGATCAGGTCGCTTTTTCGGACACCCGCGTCAGCCGTCCGCACGAAGGGCTGATCGTCATCGCCTACGGCGTCGAAGCGAGCCGCGACGGGCAAGTCTATACCGCCTGGTGCACCACCACCATGCAACGCCGTGCGCATGACGACTGGGTCGTCATCCAGCACCAGCAAACTCCGCCCATCGCCCTCAGTTGAGCGATCGCTCGCTGATCACCTGCGCCTGAGGTAAACTCAAAAAAACGGGCGGCTGTGGGTCCACAGCCGCCCGCCCTCATTGCCCGAAAGTGCGACCCGTCAGGCGATATCGAAACGGTCGGCATTCATGACCTTCACCCATGCCTTGATGAAGTCGGCGACGAATTTGCCCTCATTGCCGCGCTCGGCATAGGTTTCCGCCGTGGCGCGCAGGATCGAATTGGATCCGAACACCAGATCGGTGCGGGTGGCCTGCCACAATTCGGTGCGGCCCTCGCGCTTCAGCCCGATGAACTCCTCGTCGCTCGACGGGTCAACCAGTGTCCAGAAGGTCTCGTTGTCGAACAGATTGACGAAGAAATCATTGGTCAGCTGACCCTTGCGGTGCGTGAACACGCCTTCCGAGATGTCACCATGATTGGCACCCAGCACCCGCAGTCCGCCGACCAGCACCGTCATCTCCGGCGCCGACAGGCCGAGCAGCGCGGCACGATCGAGCAGCAGTTCTTCGGTCTTTACCGACTGGCGGGTGGCCAGATAGTTGCGGAACCCGTCGGCGCGCGGTTCCATCACGGCAAAGCTGTCGATATCGGTCCAGTCCTGCGTCGCATCGCCACGGCCACCGGTAAACGGCACCGCCACCTCAAAGCCTGCATCCTTTGCCGCCTTTTCGACCGCCGCAGACCCCGCCAGCACGATTGCATCAGCCAGGCTCATCGCCCCGCGCAGACCGTTCAGCACATCCAGCACATTGGCCAGTTCAGCAGGCTCGTTAACGTCCCAGTCCTTTTGCGGGGCCAGTGCAATGCGCGCGCCATTGGCACCGCCGCGATGGTCCGACTTGCGATAGGTCGAGGCAGACGCCCAGGCCGTCTTGACCAGCTGGCCGATGCTCAGCCCGCTATCCAATACCTTCGTCTTGAACGCCGCGACATCGGCATCCGCAGGCATGGTTCCGGCGGGAATGGGATCCTGCCAGATCAGATCTTCGGCCGGGACTTCGGGGCCGTGATAACGGATCTTCGGTCCCATGTCGCGGTGCGTCAGCTTGAACCATGCCCGGGCAAAGGCATCGTCGAGCGCGGCCTGATCGTCGCGGAACCGCTCGGAAATGACGCGGAATTCCGGATCGATCTTCAGCGCCATGTCCGCTGTCGTCATCATCGTCGGCACCCGCTTCGATGGGTCGCGGGCATCGGGGGCCATATCCTCGAAATCCGGATTGATCGGTTGCCACTGCCGCGCGCCAGCCGGACTTTCGACCATTTCATAGTCATATTTGAACAACAGACGGAAATAGTCGCCGTCCCACCGGGTCGGGTTCGGCGTCCATGCGCCTTCGATGCCCGATGTGGTGATCTGACCTACGCCGATTTCCTCGTCATCGGTCAGCCAGCCAAGGCCCTGCATGTGCATGCCCTCGGATTCCGGGCTTTTACCGAAGGTCTCGCTGGGCTTGGCACCATGCGCCTTGCCGAATGCGTGGCCGCCTGCGGTCAGCGCGACGGTCTCCTCATGGTTCATCGCCATGCGTTCGAACGTCACCTTCATGTCGTGCGCGGACTGCAGCACGTCCATGTTGCCGCCGCGGCCTTCGGGATTGACGTAAATCAGCCCCATCTGGATGGCGGCCAGCGGATTTTCGAGATCGGCCTCGTCATCCGGGCGGATGCGAGTCAGCGATCCTTCGTTGACCCATTTTTCTTCCTCGCCCCAATAGATGTCGCGCTCTGGTTCATAGACATCCTTGCGCCCCCCACCAAAGCCGAACACCGGGCCGCCCATCGATTCGATCGCGACATTGCCGGTCAGGATGAACAGGTCGGCCCAGCTGATGGTTTTGCCATATTTCTGCTTGATCGGCCACAACAGGCGGCGGGCCTTGTCGAGATTGCCGTTGTCGGGCCAGCTGTTGAGCGGCGCAAAGCGCTGCTGGCCGCTGTTGGCGCCGCCGCGCCCGTCGGCGGTGCGATAGGTGCCGGCGGCATGCCAGGCCATGCGGATCATGAACGGGCCATAGGTGCCGTAATCGGCCGGCCACCAGCTTTTGCTGTCGCTCAGCAGCGCAGTCAGATCGGCCTTCAGCGCCGCATAGTCAATCGTGTTGAACGCCGCCGGATAGTCGAAATCGGCGCCCATCGGATCGGGCGACTGTCCGCCCTGGTGCAGTATATCGATCGGCAGCGCTTCAGGCCACCAGTCCTTGTTCTGCCGTCCCAGCAGCGATCGTGCCCGCAATTCGTTGTCGCCGCTCATCGGACATTGGCTTGTCGCGTTCATCGCATTCTTGCTCCCGTTCGGGCCGGTCCGGCATCGTGCAGCGCATCCTGCACAGACCAGCCACTGCCTTTGTCGCACGCTACAGACCCTGTCCGCGTTGCAAAGTCCAATCGGATATGTCGCTCATACTGATTGCTGAAGCTGATCGTCGGCACCGGCGCGGCTGCCCCCTTCATTCCCGCCGGGGCGGCGTTCACCCACTTGTATCGCCCGCCCGCTGCGCCATACTCCGCCGCGAAGGGGGCACTCGATACAGCGAGGCCGAATGATGCACGCAATCGACCGGATGATCACCGCCACTGCGGTTCTTTTGT
>JANNMK010000106.1:0-7171 GCA_031397785.1 Sphingomonas sp.
CGGCAAACGGAACAAGACCAGGCAGGTGCCGCTGCTGCCCGTGGTGCGCGACGCCATGGCAGCCTATGCCGATCTCGCCCCATACGCGCTCCAGCGGGACGAGCCGCTGTTCAGAGGCGTGCGCGGTGGCCCGCTCAGCCCGGCGATCGTTCGCCGCGCGGTGCAGGGTGCACGCCGTCGTCTCGGCCTGAATGAGCGCACCACCCCGCACGCACTGCGCCACAGCTTCGCGTCGCATCTACTGGCCGGTGGAGCCGACCTGCGTAGCTTGCAGGAACTGCTCGGCCACGCCAGCCTGTCCTCGACCCAGGTTTACACCGCAGTCGATGCTGCGCATCTGCTCGATGTCTATGCCAGCGCCCATCCGCGGGCATGATGTGACGGGATGCACTTGTGCGGCATCGCTGTTTCTATAAACCCGCCCCATACCCCGCTCGACACGAGCGAATGTGAGAGCAGGAATACCCATGATCGCCGTCCGTCCCGCCCTCGATACCAGTGCCATCTGGTCGCGGCATTATGACCATCCGGGCGAATGGGCGCGGGTGTTTCCGTCGCTGTCGATGACCGAGATGTTCGCTGCTTCCGCTCAAGCCTATCCGTCGCGCAACCTGCTCGATTTTCTTGGCCGCAAATACAGCTTTGCCAAGGTGGCCGACGCCGTGCGCCGCGCCGCTGCGGGGTTCCAGGCGATGGGGGTGGGCAAGGGCGACCGGATCGGCCTCTATCTGCCCAATGTGCCGCATTATGTCGCGGCCTATTATGGCGCGTTGCTGGCGGGCGCGACGGTGGTCAATTTCTCGCCGCTCTACACCGTCGACGAACTGATCCATCAGGTCGAGGATTCGGGCACCAAATTGCTGGTGACGCTGACGGCTGCCGCGCTGCTGCCCACCGCGCTCAAGGTGCTCGACAGTTCCAGTCTGGAACGGCTGATCGTCGGGTCGGTTGCGGGCGTGCTGTCACCGGTCAAGAGCCTCGCCTACCGGTTGTTCAAGGGCAAGGAGAGCATCGCCATCCCGCCCGATCCGCGCGTCACCCGCTTTTCGGCGCTGATTGCCAATGACGGGTCGGTCGCGCGCACGCCGATCGATCCCGAAACCGACGTTGCGCTGATCCAATATACCGGGGGCACCACCGGCGCTCCCAAGGGCGCTCGGCTTACCCACCAGAATCTGACGGCCAACGCCCGCCAGGTCAACGCGATCGATCCCGACGCCGATGCCCCTGACCGGATATTGGGCGTGCTGCCGTTTTTCCATGTGTTTGCCAACACCTGCGTGCTCAATCGCACCGTGGCGAACGGCGGCGAAATCGTCATGCTGCCGCGTTTCGATGCCGGACAGGCACTGGCGGCGGTCAACCGCACCCGTGTCACGGCGATGCCAGGCGTGCCGACCATGTATCAGGCGCTGCTCGACCACAAGGCCATCGGCACCACTGATTTTTCCTCGCTCAGGGTCTGCATTTCGGGCGGCGCGCCAATGGCGGCGGAGCTGAAAGCGCGGTTCGAGGCCGTAACCGGGGCAAAGCTGGTCGAAGGCTATGGTCTGACCGAAAGCGCAGGCGTGGTTTCGGCCAATCCCTATGCCGGTGAAGGGCGGGACGGCAGCATCGGCCACCCGCTGCCCGCCACCATGGTCCGCCTGGTCGACAAGGAAGACCCGACCCGGCCGGCGCCCGACGGCGAACCGGGCGAAATCGTCATCGCCGGTCCACAGGTCATGCAGGGCTATTGGAACAAGCCCGAAGCCGAGGCGGACTCGTTTGTCGTTGACGAACGGGGAGCATGGCTCCGCACCGGCGACGTCGGAGTGATCGACGACGCAGGCTATATCCGCATCGTCGATCGTTTGAAGGACATGATCGCGGTTGGCGGCTTCAAAGTCTATCCCTCGGTAATAGAGGCACTTTTATACCGGCATCCTGCGGTCAAGGAGGCTTTGGTTGTCGGCGTTCCCGATGCCTATCGCGGCGAAAGCCCGCGCGCTTATGTGGCGCTGGACGATGCTGTGTCCGCCGTCGATGGCCCGGCGCTGACCGGCTGGCTCAACGCGCAACTCGGCAAGCATGAACGGGTCGATCATGTCATCGTGCGCGGTCCGCTCCCCAAAACGATGATCGGCAAACTCGATCGCAAGGCCTTGCGGGTGCAGATCGCACAGGGATCAGCGGAAGGAACGGCGGGATGATGCGACCCGTGATTATCGGCTCGATGCTGTCTGCGGTTCTCCTCGCCGCCGTTCCGGCGCGCGCTCAGGCGCCCGCCCGACCGGCGGCCCAAACCGAGGCGGCCGAAAGCATCGCCCAGTTGCGCAAGCAGGAAGAACGGCTGATCCTGCTCGGTGAACGGCTGGCGACAGCGGCGGCACGCGCTGGCTGGTGCGAACCCACCCAGTCGCTTGGCTGGACGCTGGGCGAATTGGGCCAATATCCCAAGAATCTGCGCCAGCAGGTGCGCCAGTCATGGGCGCTGCCCGATGGCGCGGTGCTGTTCGTGTCAGCGCTGGCGCCTGAAGGGGCGGCGGCGCAGGCCGGACTGCAACCCGGCACCGGAATTCTCACCATCGATGGCCGCACGCCGATGCGCAACAGCACGCCGGGGGCATCGCGCCACGCACTCGCCAACAGCGAACGGGTGATCGATGCCGCTCTGGCGCGCGGTCCCTTGCGGATCGAGACGCTCAGCCGCGACGGCACGCGCGCCAGCTACGATCTGGTCGGCCGCCCGGCCTGTCCGTCGCGCTTCGAAATGTCAGCGGAGGACGAGGAACAGGCTTTTGCCGATGGCGATGTCGTCCAGGTGACGGCGGGTATGGGCCGCTATACCGAAGACAGCGATGCCGAACTTGCCGGCGTCATCGCCCATGAACTGGCGCACAACATGCTGCGCCACATCCCGCGCACCCAGGATGCGGGAACGCCGACCGACTATACCCGCCACCTCGGCCGCTATGCGCGCATTTCGCGCAAGATGGAGGAGGAGGCTGACCGGCTGTCGGTCTGGCTGCTCGCTGCCGCCGGGTTCGATCCGCAATCGCCGGTCGCCTTCTGGCAACGCTTCGGTCCCAATAATGACAGCGCCCATCCGTTCGGGCGACTGCACGATCCGTGGCGCAGCCGCGTCGCGGCGATCGAGGAAGAGCTGGCGATCATGACCAGCGCCAAGGCGGTCGATGCCGCCGCGCGTCCTGCGCTGCTCGATCTGCGCACGGTCGTCCCGGTTCCCGGAGAACGCTATCCGTCGCCGCCGGCTGCGCCTCGCCCTCCTTCACCCCGGTAACGCTGTATGTTGATCGCGGGCGGCGGGCGCCCATATGATGAGCAGCAAATAGGGAGACGATCATGAGCGATGAGACTGCGATTTTTGCCGGTGGCTGTTTCTGGTGCACGGAGGCGGTGTTCGCCGGGCTGGCCGGCGTCACTTCGGTTGAAAGCGGTTATATCGGCGGACAGGTCGCCAACCCGGCCTATAAGGCAGTGTGTGCTGGCACCACCGGCCATGCAGAGGCGATCCGGGTGACATATGATCCCGCCATCATCGGCTATGGCGACCTGCTCGACGTCCATTTCGCGACGCATGATCCGACCCAGCTGAACCGGCAGGGCAATGATGTCGGCACGCAGTATCGCAGCGCATTATTTCCGCTCGATACCGCGCAGGAAACAGAGGCGCGCGCCGCCATTGGCCGCGCCCAGGCGGACTGGCCGCAAGCCATCGTCACGACCATCGAGAGCGGGACATGGTGGCCGGCCGAGGACTATCACCAGAATTATTGGGAGGGCGAAGGCCAGCGTAACGGCTATTGCCAGGCGGTGATCCCGCCCAAGCTCGCCAAATTGCGCAAGAAATTCGCCGACCGGCTGGTGGAAAACGCGACTTAACCCTTTATCGCCCTGGCGAGTGTAGCGAGATAATTCAAAGTCGCATAAGCCGCTTTGCGTTGCCGCATCACGCTTGCAAAGACGGATCAGTATTGAGGGGCCAGACGCGTGAAAAAAGTCCGCAAGGCAGTGTTCCCGGTGGCCGGGCTGGGCACCCGGTTCCTCCCTGCCACAAAGGCGATCCCCAAGGAAATGCTGCCGATCGTCGATCGCCCGCTGATTCAATATGCGGTCGATGAAGCGCGCGAAGCGGGCATCGAACAGATGATTTTCGTCACCGGTCGCGGCAAGAGCGCGATCGAGGACCATTTTGACATCGCCTATGAACTCGAACGGACGATGCTCGATCGCGGCAAGGACATCTCCGTGCTCGCTGCTACTCGGCTCGGCCCGGGCAATTGCGCCTATGTGCGCCAGCAGGAACCGCTCGGCCTCGGCCACGCCATCTGGTGTGCACGCGACATCGTCGGTGATGAACCGTTCGCGATCTTCCTGCCCGATGAATTCATGATGGGCACGCCCGGCTGCATGAAACAGATGGTCGATGCCTATGACCGGGTCGGCGGCAACATCATTTCGGTGCTAGAAGTGCCGCGCGACAGTGTATCGAGCTATGGCGTCATCGACCCCGGCGCACGCGATGGGTCGATGACCGATGTGCGCGGCCTGGTCGAAAAACCGCGCGCCGAAGACGCACCGTCGAACCTCATCCTGTCGGGCCGCTACATCCTCCAGCCGGATGTAATGCGCGTTCTCGAACGACAGCAAAAGGGCGCTGGCGGCGAAATCCAGTTGACCGACGCGATGGCGCGGATGATCGGCGACCAGCCGTTCAACGCCGTCACCTTCGCTGGCCGCCGGTTCGATTGCGGCAGCCATCTTGGCTATGTCGAGGCCAATCTTGCAGTTGCGCTCGAACGGCCCGACCTCGCCGGGCCGCTGCGTGCCTCGATGCGGGCGATGCTCGGCGGCTGATGCTGCGGACATTTCAGTTCCGGTTCAGGCGGCAAGGATGATAGAAGCGGCCACCCGACGGAGTCTGTCAACCATGCGTGTCCCTCTCATCCTCCTTGCCGTGCCTCTGCTGGCATTGTCGCTCTCGGGCTGCATCGCGCGCACTGCGGTCGATATCGTCACGCTGCCGGTCAAGGCGGCGGGGCAGGTGGTCGACTGGACGACCACCAGTCAGGACGAATCGGATCGCGCGCTTGGCCGCGAAGTGCGGGCGCGTGAGGAAGCGATCGGCCGGCTCGAACGGCAGCGTCGCCGCGAAGCCGAACGCTGCAACGATGGCAATCGCGAAGCGTGCAGCGAGATGGAACGTATCACCCGCGAAATGGCGGTGCTGAGGGACGGTCCGGCATGAGGGTTCCGCCCCTAGACCGCCGCCCGTCGCAACCGGTCGTTGATCGCTGCGCCTAGCCCGTCGGCCGGAATTGGCGCGACCGCGATGCGTCGCTTCATGCTCGCCGCACCGGCGTGCAGCGCATCGAACAGCCGCGCCGCAGCCTCGGTCAGGTCGCCGGCCGCGCTCAACTGATATTCTCCTGCCACCGCGCCGAAGCCGATGGTGAACGCATCGTCCGGGGCCGCCACGCAGTCAAGCAGCACCGGCTTGCCCGGCGCGTAATGGCTGGCCATCTGCCCCGGTGCGCTGATCGTGCCGCTGGCGTCATCGACCACCGGCAGGCCGCTCGCCGCCTCTAGCATCGTCCGCGTCACCGGCCCTTCGCGCAATAGCATGATCCGGTCGCCGATCGGGCGGACAATCGTTGATTCTAGCCCCGCACGGCATGCTCCTGCATCGATCACCAGCGCAATGCGTCCGCGAAGGCCGGCCAGCACATGCGCCGCCGTCGTCGGACTGATGCTGCCGCTGGCGTTGGCGGACGGCGCGGCCAGCGGTTTGCCGCTTGCGATAATCAGCGCCAGCATCGCTGGGTGGTCGGGCACTCGGAGCGCAATCGTCTCGAGCCCCGCACTCGCAAGGCTGGCCACCGGGCAATCGGGCGTACGGTGCACGACGATGGTCAGCGGCCCCGGCCAGAACGCCTCGGCCAATCGCGCCGCCGCTGCGTCAAACACTCCCAGGCTTGCCGCCATCGCCCGCCCGCTGGCGTGGACGATTAGCGGGTTGAACGACGGGCGCCCCTTGGCGGCATAGATTCGCGCGACCGCATCGGCATCGGTCGCATCGGCGGCCAACCCGTAAACCGTCTCGGTCGGCACCGCGACACAGCCGCCAGCCTCGATGATCGCCGCGCCTGCCGCTACGGCAGCCGCACCCATCGGCAACAGCAAAGTTTCATGCGGGGAGGGGTTTGAGCCAGTCATCGAGCGGCGCTATAGCGGCATCGCCGACGTCCGGCAAAACCGGCCTTATCGAGAGAGTTTCCGCGTGACCTATCGCCCGCCCATTGCCGAACAGCGTTTCGTTCTCGACCATGTCGTGCGTATCGACGATCTTGCCGCGCACGACAGGTTCGCCGCCGCCAGCCCCGACATGGTGGATGCGATACTCGATGGCATCGGCCAGCTGGCGGCAGGCGAATATGCCCCGCTCAACCATTATGGCGATGTGCATAATCCGCGCTGGAGCAAAGAGGGCGTCACCATGCCCGACGGATTCAAGGCAGCTTATGCCGCCTTCGTCGAGGGCGGCTGGGGCAGCATCGACGGGCCGGAGGACTATGGTGGCCAGGGTCTGCCGTTCAGCCTGGCTAGCGTTGTCGTCGAATCGCTCGGCACCGCAAACATGGGGCTGACGCTGATCAACATCCTCTCCCCCGGCGCGATCCATGCGCTGATGGCCTATGGCAGCGAGGCGCAGAAACAGATGTGGCTGCCCCGGCTTGTGTCGGGGCACTGGAACGGCACGATGAACCTTACTGAGCCGGGCGCAGGCAGCGATGTCGGCGCGCTGCGCACCACGGCCGAACCCGTGACCGATGGCCCGATGGCCGGGCAGTATCGCATCAAGGGACAGAAAATCTACATCACCTTCGGCGAGCATGACCTCACCGACAACATCGTCCATCTCGTGCTTGCCCGCACCCCGGGCGCACCGGACGGGACCAGGGGCATATCGCTGTTCCTCGTCCCCAAATTCCGCCTCGACGATAAAGGCGCACCAACGATTGCCAATGGCGTGCGCTGCCTGTCGATCGAACACAAGCTCGGCCTGCACAACTCGCCGACCTGCTTGAGCACCGTCGCCCCGTCCTGACGCAGGCCGGCGAACATCTCCTGGTACATGCGGGCGACGCGCTGCGGCGTTTCCAGCAGG
>JANNMK010000157.1:0-8594 GCA_031397785.1 Sphingomonas sp.
GAACCATCACAGCGTGAAATACACGCCCGACGCGATCAAGGCGGCCGTCGAACTCAGCGCGCGCTACATCAACGACCGCAAGCTGCCCGACAAGGCGATCGATGTGATCGACGAGGTCGGGGCGATGCAGATGCTGGTGCCGCCGAACAAGCGCCGCAAGACGATCACCACCAAGGAGATCGAACAGGTCATCGCCACCATGGCGCGCATCCCGCCCAAGACAGTGTCGAGCGACGACAAGCGCATCCTCGAAACGCTCGATACCGATCTCAAGCGCGTCGTCTTCGGTCAGGAGAAAGCGATTTCCGTCCTGTCCTCCGCGATCAAGCTGAGCCGTGCAGGCCTGCGCGATCCCGAAAAGCCGATCGGCAATTATCTGTTCAGCGGCCCCACCGGCGTCGGCAAGACCGAGGTCGCCAAACAGCTCGCGTCGATCATGGGCATCCCGATCCAGCGCTTCGACATGTCCGAATATATGGAACGGCACAGCGTCTCGCGCCTGATCGGCGCGCCGCCCGGCTATGTCGGCTACGATCAGGGCGGCCTGCTGACCGATGCGATCGACCAGAATCCGCATTGCGTGCTGCTGCTCGACGAGATCGAGAAGGCGCATCCCGACCTGTTCAACATCTTGTTGCAGGTCATGGATCATGGTCGCCTCACCGACCATCACGGCAAGACCGTTGATTTCCGCAATGTCGTCCTCATAATGACGACCAACGCGGGCGCGTCGGACATGGCGCGCGAATCGATCGGTTTCGGTGAAATCAGCCGCGACGATGTGCAGGAAGATGCGGTCAAGAAACTGTTCACGCCCGAATTCCGCAACCGTCTCGATGCGATCGTGCCGTTCGATTATCTGCCGACCGAAGTGGTGGCGCGGGTCGTCGACAAATTCATCCTCCAGCTCGAACTGCAGCTGGCCGACCGCAACGTCCATATCCAGCTCGAAGATGCAGCTCGGACTTGGCTGACCGACAAGGGCTATGACAAGCTCTATGGGGCGCGCCCGATGGGCCGTCTGATCCAGGAAAAGATCAAGCAGCCGCTCGCCGAGGAATTGCTGTTCGGCAAGCTGGTGCATGGCGGCGAGGTCAAGGTACATTTGCGGGACGGCGAACACGGGCCCGAGCTCGCGTTCGAAATCGTCGCTGCACCGCCGAAGGCAGCACGCAAAGGCAAGGGCAAGAAAGCCGAGAGCGCCGCCGAATAGGCGGTCATGTCCGGCGGCGCGGTGAGCGGCCTATAGCGTCCTTACCGCGCCTTCGGCGGCCAAGGCACGAAGGCACTGGTCCGGGCGATATAGTCGGCATAGCCGGGTCGGGTTTTGGCCAGTCCCTTTTCGAGGATCGGCGCGCCGCTCCATTTCATCAGCATCCAGGTCAGCAGGATTGGCGAGGCAATGGTGTAAAATCCTGCACCGACGCTCGCCGCTACCAGCCAGATGCCCCACCATGCGCAGGCGTCGCCGAAATAATTGGGGTGCCGGGTATAACGCCACAGCCCGCGGTCCATGACCTGACCCTTGTTCGCCGGGTTCTTGCGGAACGCCTCCAGCTGGGCATCGCCGATGGTTTCGAAGGCGACGCCGATCAGCGCCAGCGTGATACCGGCGATGGCCGCACCATTGAGCGCGCCGCCGCCATTATGATTGGGCGCGGCGAGAATCCCGAGTTGCGCGGGCATGCTGACGAACCACAGCAGCGGTCCCTGCAACAGGAAGACGATGAGCAGCGAGGCGATGGCAAAGCTCCAGCCATTCTTTTCCATCGCGCGCCCCAGGATGCGGTCATAGCGGGGATCGCGCCCCAGCCTGCGCCAGCGCAGCAGCAAATGCGTGCCGAGGCGACTTCCCCACAATGCGGTAAGGCCGAGCAACGCCCAGCCCGCTGGCGGCAAACGGTCGAAGCCGACCGAAAACGCAGTGACCATCGCTAGGCCGACCATGCCATAGGCCCAGACAGCGTCGATGAAGCTGACATCGCGGATCGATACTGCGATACGCCATAGCACCACCATCGCCGCCATCAATATCAGCAGGTTGAGCAACAAGGGGTAGAGATAACTCATGCGGCATCCTGTCGATTGGCCAGCGGGTAGACCGCCACTGGATCATGGCCGATAATGTCAACAAGGCTGCGCGTGGCCTTGTCCGGGTTTTTGGGCATGCAGTCGCTATAGACCGCCCACACTTTGGCCATGTCGGCGGCATAGTCGCCAGTCGGCCATATCGCTGGGCCGAGGCCGCCAGTCTTGCGTCCATAATCCATCATGCCGACGACGAGAGGCACTCTGGCAGCAAGCGCGATCTGATAGAAACCGGTTTTCCATTTGCCCGATTTGCCACGCGTCCCCTCCGGCGCAATGGTCAGCATGAATTCGTCGCGACGGGCAAATTCTTCGGCCATCGCCTGCACATAATTATGCCGCGAGGATCGATCGACAGATATGCCGCCCATGGCTCGCATAAAGCCGCCCATCGGCCAGCGGAACAGCGAATTTTTTGCCATGAAATGGGCGTCGATACCCAGGTCCTGGGTGAGGCCGAGAAAGTAGAGAAAGTCCCAGTTCGAGGTGTGCGGCGCGGCGATGAGCACGAATTTGCGCGGTTCGGGTACGATGCCCACCGCGCGCCAGCCATGTCGTTTATATAATCGGACCAGCGCGGATTTGACCGCGTTCGATACCGGGCCGACGGTCCCGCCGCGTCCGTCGCCGACCACCGGCCTGCCTTCGTCCATATTCCCGCTCCGCTACCTGTCGTACGGCCGCCTCTCGAACGGGCCAGCCTGTCGTCACCGCACCCTAGAAGCTTATGCGGATGAAGCCAGCATTTCAAACTGCCCCCGGAACACCGCCCCCGGGGGCAGTTTCGAGGCAATCAGGCTGAGGGGACAGGCTGCGATCTGGCAAGCCGCCGCCTGAACCAGCGCCAGCCAAAAATGATGCCCCCCGCCATTAGCGCCCATGGCAATATCAGCCCAACCAGCATCATCACGAAGGCGGCGGCAGACCCGAAGCTGTCGGTCGATGCGGCGAGCGCACTGGCGAATGGACGACTGCTGTCGAAACCGCCGATGCCGGTGGTGCCACGGTAGGCGAACAGCACCGGGGTCGACGCCAGCCGCGTTTCACCGCCGCGACGGCCCTGTTCCTCGTCGCGCAGACGCCCGCGTAACTGTTCGACTTGGTTGCGGAGGTCACGGCGTTCGCCCGCGGATAGGCCGGGTTGGGCAAGCCGCTGCTCGATGCGGGCAAGGTCGCCGCCCATCGCGGCGCTGACCTGTTGCGAGGCATTGATGCCGGTACCGACATCCTCGCCATCGACGCTGCTGTTGACCAGCGTGCCATCAAGGTCGCGCACCGAACCCAGTGCATCGCGGGCGAAGCTGCGCGCGAGTGCGGGGTCAAGCAGGAAGGCGAGGCTGGCTTCGACGGGTCCGTCCTCGCTTTGCGTGTATTGCAAGCCGGTGACGCGGCAGCGGCTTTGGCCGAGCTCCTCGCAGGCCGAAACATGGCGGTCCTGCGCCTCCGACACGGCATCGTCGGCGAGGCGGAAGTTGAAACGATAGGCGAAGGCGACACCCGGGGCGACCAACTGGCTGGCTCCGGGGGCGCTGACGGCGCTGGATTCGGAACTGGCATCGGCGGCGGCTTCGGTCGGTAGTCCTTCGGCAACGGCTTTGGCGGCTTCCGGCGCGGCCTCCTCGTCACTGGACTGGCTGCATGCGGCGAGGCCGAGCGCGAGCGCGGCGGTGGTAGCGAGCAACAAGGGGGAACGGCGGGCGGACGGGTACAAACGCATCATTTGGATATTCCCTCTCCATCGAGTCATTATCTACTCGATTGATAGAGAATATCCGAACGGCGATGATATGCAACGGGTCGTCGATTTTTATTTCGGGGATTTTTGTTTCGGCAAGGCGTGCCGGAAAAAATTCAAACGCACTGCGATCGGGATTGCGTAGCTGTTAAGAACATAGTTAGAACAAATAACGTTGAGAGTCAAGCTATGACAGACCTTGCTGATGCACTGACCAGCATCGCCGCCGACATGGCCGCCCAAGCGGAGCGGGGAACGGTCGCATCTTATATCCCGGCGCTGGCGCGGGTCGATGCAGGGCAGTTCGGGATCGCAGTGGTGCTGGCTGACGGCAGTGTTCATGCGGCGGGCGATGCCGACACGGCTTTTTCGATCCAGTCGATCTCCAAGGTGTTTTCGCTGACCATGGCGCTGGGCAAGGTTGGCGCGGACCTGTGGCAACGGGTTGGGCGCGAGCCTTCGGGATCGGCGTTCAATTCCATTGTCCAGCTCGAAAGCGAAAAGGGCGTGCCGCGTAATCCGTTCATCAACGCAGGCGCGATCGCGGTGGCGGATGTGATCGTCGGCAGCGGGGAGGCGCGCGAGGCGATCGGCGATATGCTGCGCTTCGTGCGTTATCTGGCGGGCGATTCAAACGGACCGGACGAGGGCGTCGTCATCGACCGCGAGGTCGCGTCGAGCGAGGCGGTGACCGGGCACCGAAACGCCGCGCTCGCCCATTTCATGCGCGCCTATGGCAATATGCACGATGTCGATGGCGCTCTGTCGCTCTATTTCCACAGCTGCGCGATTGCCATGTCGTGCAGACAACTGGCGATGGCAGGCCGGTATCTGATGCATGGCGGCGTCCACCCGGCAACAGGTGCGGCGGTGGTAACGCCGCTGCGCGCCCGCCGCATCAACGCGCTGATGCTGACCTGCGGCCATTATGACGGGTCGGGCGAATTCGCCTTTCGCGTTGGTATTCCTGGCAAATCAGGCGTCGGTGGCGGGATATTGGCGGTAGTGCCAGGGGTGGCGAGCATCGCCGCCTGGTCGCCGGGGCTGAACGAACGAGGCAATAGTTTGCTGGCCAGCCTCGCGCTCGAACGATTGTCCGAAACGATGAACTGGTCTGTGTTTACCGCGCGTTAGCAAGCAAGCCTGAGCAGGCGGCTCACCGAGCTCGGAGCCGCCCCAACCCCTCCCCTTGAAGGGAGGGGCTCAACAAAGGGCGGCCCCGGCTCAATCCCGGGATGACGCCAATCGACTAGAAATTCACCGCGACCCGGCCATAGACATAGCGGCCATTGAAGCCGAACGGCGAGAAGCTGCTGTAGGGCAGGAAGAAGCCGTTGAGCCCGTAATTCTGGCCGCCGACGATGCCGGCGCGAACGGTGTCAGGATATTGATCGAAGACGTTGTTCGCACCGATCGCTACCTCGATCGCGTCGGTAGGCTTGGCACGCAGTTCAAGATCGAACACCCACTCCGCCCCGAAGACCTGATCGCGCGCCGCATCGACACCGGGCGAGAGCACTTCACCGTAGCGATTGCCACGGAAGGTCGCACCAAAGATGCCAGCGTCCCATTCCACACCGACGTTGATCTTGTCGCTGGGCTGGCCATCTGTAAGGCGCAGCGATTCCTGACGGCCGAACAGCGTCAGGCCGGGAAGCGTCGGCAGCACGGCACGGTCGGTAATGCTGGTTTCATTCTGGTTATAGCCGGCGGTGAGACGGAAGCGACCGAGGCCGAACTCGGGGACACGATAGGCAGCGACGATGTCGAACCCCTTGGTCGTCGTATCAATGCCGTTGATGAAGAAGCGCGCCGAGGTGATGTTGTTGAAGCCCGCACCGGTCAGTAGCGCAACAACGGCGGCCCCTTGCAGATTTTCGGTAACGACGACGCGGTTGTCGATCTCGATACGATAATAATCGGCGGTGATGCTGAGGCCGTCGATCAGGCTGAAGGTGACACCGGCCGAATAGTTCATCGATTCTTCGGGCTCGAGCGGCTGCGAGCCGAGCGCCTGGGCAACCGGGCTAGACACCGGGAAGGTGCCGATTTCGACCAGCGTGCCGCCAACATTGTTGGTCGATGTGGTCGCATAAAATTGCTGATGCAGCGACGGCGCGCGAAAACCGGTCGAGATCGACCCGCGGATGCCGAGCCCTTCGATCGGTTCGAAGCGCGCCGCGAGCTTCCCGTTCACCGTGCTGCCGAAGTCCGAGAAATGTTCGTAGCGGCCAGCCCCTTGGAGCGTGAAGCCGGTGAACAGATCGGTTTCGAGTTCGATATAGGCGGCATAGCTGTCGCGGCTGGCGTCGACTTCATTGGCCGGGCGGAAACCCGGGAACACCTGTGCTCCCGCTGGCGCGTTGAACGGCGCTGCCGAAAATGGCCCGGCGAGGTAGCTTTGCGGTTCGCCGGCGACGATACGGAAATTTTCGTCGCGATACTCACCGCCGAAAGCGACCGACAGGCCATCGCCGATTCCTTCGAATTCGCGCTGGATATCGAGATTGAAGGTGGTCTGGCCGAAACGCAGCCCGCCGGCGTCAAACCTGCGGCCCGAATTGATCCCGCCGAACGAGGTGTTGAAGCTGTTCTCGACACCGAACTGGAAGCTGTTGTGGCCATAGACGGCCGATAGATCATAGTTCCAGTCCGACACTTCGCCGCGCACACCGGCGGCAACCGACACATCCTCGATCACGGACACGATCAGCGGCAGGAAGCCATTGGGGTAGAAGGGCACGAAGCTGGTCGTCGAGGCGGCGAAGTCGCGGTTCCGCGCATCGTTGGCGCGGCGATAGAAACCGGCGCTTTCGGCGTCGCGGACATTGTAGCTGACAAAGGTGTAGAATTCCGCGCCCGGCGAAATATCATATCCGGCATTGAGGAACAGCGCAAAATCGGTGGTTGCCGCATCGCCAAAACGGTGGTTGAAGCGGTTGAACGTAAGCTCGCGCGGATCGACGAGGCCGCCGACCAGCGGATATTGGGTGCGCGGATCGGCCGCCGAGCGATTGGTCGCTCCACGGTCCTGAAACTGCGCGGTCAGGTTGACAAAGCCGCCTGCGCCGACCGGCAGACCATAGTTGACCGCCATGGTCAGCGTATCGCCATCCGAACGCTGGCGTTCCCCGTCGCTGGTCAGATTATAGACGCCGCCGGCCCCGGCGGTGGGATTGAGCACCGGTTGGCCGCCCGCGCCGAGTTGCACGCCGGTCGCATTGGCGACCCCCGATAGCGTGGTTTCGTAGCGCCCGTAGGTGGCCGACGCGCGGCCTCCTTCTGAACGGCGAAGCTGGATGTTGAGCACCCCTGCGATCGCATCTGAACCATATTGCGATGATGCACCGTCGCGCAGCACCTCGATCCGTTCGATCGCCAGCGGCGGTATGGTGTTCAGATCGACCGCAGCAGAGCCACGCCCGACCGAACCGTTAAGGTTGAGCAGCGCCGACGTGTGCCGACGCTTGCCATTGACCAGCACGAGGGTCTGATCAGGCGAGAGGCCGCGCAACGTCGCGGGGCGCAGCGCGTCGGTGCCATCGGTAATCGAGGGCTGAGGAAAGTTGAACGACGGCACGAGCTGATTGAGCAGCCGGTTGGTTTCGGTATAGCCCGATGTGGCGAGCTGATCGCCACCAATGACGTCGATCGGCACCGGGCTGTCTTCCACCGTGCGATCGGTGCGGCGCGAGCCGATGACGACAAGGTCGGGATTCGATGCGGCCTCCTCATCCGGCGCGGCATCCTGGGCGAAGGCTGGCGTTGCAAGCAGTGCAACGGCAAGCGCCGGGAGAGCGGAGCGGACAGTGAGAGCAGACAGCAATGCAGAAGTGCGACGCGACATTATGGCCATCCCGATTTTTTTGTGAGCGCACCGACAGCAGCACGCATCGCCCGAATTAAAACGGAACGACCGATGAATCTATGGCTGGCCCCGGCTGCGCAACTTTTTGTCCGCAGGTGTCACATTAACGCAACATCGTAAAAGACGGTGATGCTATAGGGCGGTGACATTGCGCCTGGTGCAGGTTGACACGGGGTGATACAGACGTGGCGGCCAAATGACGGACGCCTGCGGGTTTCAGGCCTCGCGCAGGGCGGCCTTCATCATCGTTTCGAGCTGCCGGTCGTCATGGCGTTGCCAGGTGCCGGCCCGTTCGCCGCGAAACCGGACTTGTTTCTGCCAGCCGGCGTCCCACGCCGGCGCACAATCGCCGCCGCGGGCGCGCAGGGCACAGGCGGGCTGCCGGGTCATCGTGCGCCTCCTGAGCAGCTGGTTATGCTTGTCGCTGCATATAACCTGTCTGGCGATATGTAGGACAACGCCATTTTTTGGCGCGGCGGCCCGGTAGGTCGGCTCCGCTTCATGCCCCCCCCCCTTTACGGTGACGAATCCCGGCTGCTATCGGCCGTTCCAGACCATGGCCGCCAAAACCGAAACCCCGCGCCCACCCGCGCCGATCATCGATACGCCGTTCGACGGTGCGCTGTCCGACCGCTATCTGGTTTATGCGTTATCGACGATCACCGCCCGTTCGTTGCCGGATCTGCGCGACGGGCTGAAGCCGGTGCATCGCCGCCTCCTCTGGGCGATGCGGCAGTTGCGGCTCGACCCGGCGCAGGCGCACAAGAAATCGGCGCGCATCGTCGGCGAGGTGATGGGCAAATATCATCCGCATGGCGACAGCGCCCTCTATGAGGCGATGGTCCGGCTGGCGCAGGATTTTTCGCTGCGTTATCCGCTGGTCGACGGCCAGGGCAATTTCGG
>JANNMK010000183.1:0-5875 GCA_031397785.1 Sphingomonas sp.
CCCTTGCCGACGGGGACGTCGACGATGGTTTCGGTGCGGCGGACCACATCGCCTTCGCGGATGTCGCTGTCCGACCCGAAAATCACGATACCGACATTGTCGGCTTCGAGGTTGAGCGCCATGCCCTTCACCCCGTTGGCGAATTCCACCATCTCACCAGCCTGGACATTGTCGAGGCCGTGAACGCGGGCGATGCCGTCACCCACCGACAGGACCTGGCCGATTTCGGACACGGTCGCATCGTCGCCGAAACTGGCGATCTGGTCCTTGATGACCCGGGAGATTTCAGCGGCACGGATTTCCATGATCAGCCCTTCATAGCTGTAGCGAGAGTGTTGAGGCGGGTTCGGATCGATGAGTCGACCAGCCGACTGCCGACCTGGACGACGAGGCCGCCAAGAATGGCGGGATCCACGGTGAGATTGACTGAGACGTCGCGGCCGAGGCGAGTTTTGAGTTTGGCGCGGACTGCCGCAACCTGATCATCGCTCAGCGGATGGGCGGAGGTGACGGTTGCGCTGGCCTCTCCGCGATGCGATGCGGTCATTTCGGTAAAGGCGCGAACGATATCGGCGAGCTTGCCGAGGCGGCGGTTCTGCGCGAGCACGCCGATGAAATTCGAGGTGAGCGGATCGAGCGACAGGCTGGATGCGACGGCGGCAATGGCGCGCCCCGAGTCAGCGCGGCTGACCACCGGGCTCGATACCAGCGCCTTAAAGTCGGGCGACGCAACCAACGCTGCGCCGATGCGCTTCATGCTCGCTTCGACCGTAGCCAGCGACTTTGCGCTTTCTGCAAGGTCGAACAATGCGCGGCTGTAGCGCCCCGCCAAACTTGCCTGCATGCCGCCGGAATGCTCCACGCGCCCGTACTTCCCTATCTCTATCGTTTCCCTGAGGGGGAATTGCCGCGCCCCGAAACAAGCACGGCGAGTCGCATGACCAGAGCAGCGCAAAACGCCGCTGCAAGCGATCTCGGGGGCGCGCCTAGCATTGGGATTGCTGCATTGCAAGGTAGCCGGACAAGGGAGCGCGCGAAGCGTTGTTACCTCGCCGAGGTGCCGCCATTTGCTGCCACCTGGCAACGGCTGACGATCTCTTCATTGGCGCTCGTCGGTAGCAGCGCGGCAATCGCATTCTCGCGCGCGCTTAGTGTGGCGAGGCGTTCGGGGTTGGCCGTGCAGCCCTGGAAATCGACGCTGGCCCTGCTGCGGCGCGCGGCGGTCATTGCGTCGAGCGGCAGCAGGTAGCGGCGAATGACATAATCGCCACTGGCAGGGTCGTAAGTAACGCGGCTGACCGTTGCATCCTGTTCAGGGACCAGCGTGCGCGACCATAGGCCGTTTGCGGCGCGAACATATTGGGTGCGGTTGTTGACGCAGCCGGCGTCGGTCATGGTGAATGCGGTATCGTCACCGGCGGAGAAATTGATGCGCCCCCGGCTGCGATCGACGGTGCAGACAAGATTTCCGGTGCCGACAGCGCCGCCAACGGCTGCGCCCGGGCCGGGCGCGACGGCGGGCAGACGGACATCGGCCGGATCGGGCCGCAGCAGAAACAGCAGCACGGCGGCAATTGCCAGCAGGCTGGCGGCGAGGATCGCGGCGCGCCGTTCGCGCGGGCGATTTTGCGCCTGGTAGAGGAAGCTGGCGGCCCCGGCGAGGATGGCGATACCGAACAGGGCATAGGCCAGCGCCATGAACGTCTCGCGCCGGTTCTGCGCATCGCCGTGCAGCCGCTCCAGCTCCTGCGCGCGTGCGGCTTCGGCAGTGGCGCGGCGCTGTGCTTCGGCGGTGGCGGCGGCGCTGGCCCGGGCATCGACAGTGGCGGCGCGGGCGGCAACTTCGGCCGGGGTCAGGCAATCGGCCGCAACCCCGGTGAAGCGCTGGCCGCTTTCCTGCAGGAAGGTCGCAAGTTCGCGCACCGTGACCGCAAAGGAGAAGGGCGAATCGCCATCGTCGGCGCGGCTGATGAAGGTGTTGACGCCGATCACCCGGCCGCAGCCATCGACCAGTGGCCCGCCCGAATTACCGCGCGCGATGTCGGCATCATGCACCAGCGCGGCAACCCCGGCGATGGTGTCGGTGGCCGAAACGATACCGTCAGAGGCGAGCGGGGTGCGCGGGCGGATGAAATCGTCCATATTCTGCGCGGTGGCGACATCGACATTGCCGGGATAGCCCAATGCGAACACGCGTTCGCGCTGTGCCACCGGCCCGGTGTAGATGCTGGCGGCCGGGATGCTGCCGCTGACGATTTCGACGATGGCGAGATCGCGGCGGCGGTCGAGCCGGATCAGTCGGCCAGGATAGCTGCGGCTGCCCTCGCTCGGCACGATGCCGATGACGACATTGTCGGGGAATTCCGCCGCATCGCCGACAACATGGGCGTTGGTGACGATGCGGTTGGGCGCGATGGCAAAGCCGCTGCCATGGCCGAAGCCGACGACCTCTCCATTGACGATGGCGACGGTGACGACCCTCACCACGCTGCGTTCGGTGGTGGCGATGTCATCCACTTCGGCGGGCGCGGCGGGGCGTGAGGGAGCGGGCGGAGCGGGTGCCGCCGCCATCGCCGATCCGACGAAGAGTGCAATTGCAGCGATTGCCGACAGCAAGGTGGCGGCAAGCCGCAAGGGAAGGATGGTCATTCCAGACTCCAGATGGCGCAATCCCGCCCGTTTGCGCCCTGCCTAGCGGGCGATGCTTTGAAAGCAAGCGGCGGGACGCGGGCGGGGGCGACAGCTGCCACTTCATGCGCAGCGACAAACAGACTAGGGCAAGACGATGATCGATGGGACACCGGCAATCGACGATGATGCCAAATGGGCAGCCTTCATGGCGCGGGACCGGCGGTTTGACGGGCGGTTCGTCGGTGCGGTCAAGACCACCGGCATCTATTGCAAGCCGAGCTGTGCGGCGCGGCATCCGTTGCGGCACAATGTCGAATTTTTTGCCGATGGTGCCGGTGCGCTGGCGGCGGGGTACCGGGCGTGCAAGCGCTGCCTGCCCGACGATGTGGCGCGTGACGAGGCGGCGGTGGCCAAGGCGCTGCGCCTGCTCGACGGTGAGCAACCGCACGGGCTGACCGCACTGGCGCAAGCGGTCGGTTATGCGCCGCACCATTTCCACCGATTGTTCAAGCGGGCCACCGGGGTGACGCCGGGCGGCTATGCGCGGGCGAGGCGCGCCGCACGCGCCGCCGCTGTGCTGGACACTCTCGCCGAGACCGGGGGCGGGCGGATCACCGATGCGATCTATGATGCGGGATATTCAGGGCCGAGCCGCTTCTATGCCGAGGCGGGACGCAGGATGGGGATGACGCCGAGCGCGTGGCGCGACGGCGGTGCAGGTGTGACGATCCGCTGGGCGATGGCCGATACGTCACTGGGCGTGATGCTGGTGGCGGCGACGGCGAAGGGCATATGTCGCCTGTCGTTCGACGAGGGCGCAGAGGCGCTGGGCCGGCAGTTTCCGCGCGCGACGATAGTGCCCGGCGATGCCGCGATGGCCGAACTGGTGGCCGGCGCGATCGAGGCGGTCGAGCGACCGGGGCGGATGCAGACCCTGCCGATCGATGTGGCGGGCACCGCGTTCCAGCAGGCGGTGTGGGCCGAACTGATGAAGATCCCGGCGGGCGAGACAAGAAGCTATGCGCAGATCGCCGCCGCGGTCGGCAGGCCGGGCGCGGTGCGGGCGGCGGGATCGGCCAATGGCGCCAACGCTGTTGCGGTGCTGATCCCGTGCCACCGGGTGGTGCGCAGCGACGGGACATTGGGCGGCTATGCCTATGGGCTGGAGCGCAAGGCCAGGTTGCTGGAGCGAGAAGCCTTGCTGAACAGCGAGGCGGCGCGATAATCGGAGTCCACCGGGGCATCGGCGGGGGCGACATAGGCATCAGCGGCAATGGCCGGGCTGAAAGCGCGGGGCCGGGACGGTGGTTGCGCGGAAAGTCCACTAAGTCTACGCCCAAACGGACGTCGTCGGGTTCAGCCTGTGCGGGGAAAGTCCACTAAGTCCACGCCAAAATCAGGTCGCGGGGATTTTGCAGGGGATATTTTCGGCGGCGAGGGGCGATGCGCATCCGGCAGGGCGCATCCGGCAAGGCGCAATTGTCCCCCGCCGTTGCGCGCTTTGCGTAGCGGGTTGCGGTCGAGCCTGATTCGCGAGCATGATCCGGATGTCCCAATCGATGGTGTTCATAAGAACGTATCAGGATCATGATATGTAGGACAGCAGGATTATGGCCGCCGATGCCTGGCTATCAGTTTTCTGCCACCGCCACTTCGGGTACCGGAATAAAAACAGGCATCCGGCCTTGGCCGCCGCCGTCGATCCATTTGACCAGTTGCAGCGCATAGCCCTGCTGATCGGAGCGGTGCGGCGCGTAGGCGAGGGGGAGGAGCAGGCGGCGGGCACGGGGCAGCGAGCGCTGCGCCATCAGCGCCATCGCCGCGGTCATCCGCAAGCCGTCTTCCTGCGGGACGATGGCGGACGCGCGCACGATGCCGTCGAGCGCCATCGGCGGCGCGTTTTCCCCGGCGAGCCCGAAGCTTTCGAAATACGCGAGCAGCGGCACCGCATCGTCCGGTGCGGCGCGATTGGCTTCGACGATGAAGCCGCGCGCGCTGCTGACCAGCGCACTATTGTCCCCGGTCCCGCCCGCTTCATAGGCCTTGAGCATCGCCCAGCCCTTATACGCCTTGGCCCGGGCATTGGCGGGGTCGAGCGCGAGCACGCGGTCTGCCGCGGCTTGGGCACCGGTCCAGTTTTCGAGGTCGAACAGGACGCGGCTATGCAGCAGGGCGACGGCCGGGTCGTCGGGAAAGCGGGCGGCTACAGCCGCGATACGGGTTGCCAGTGCCTGCCGTTCGGTTTCGTCGAGCCCGCGTCCGGCCTGCAGTTCATGCTCGATCAGCGCCGCTTCGCCGGGACGCATGGGGCGCACGATCGGCGTGGCCATCACGCCGGGCGGCAGCTGGGCCACCCGCCCGTCGAAACTGGTGCGCCGCGCATAGCTGCGCATGTCGCCATCGAGCTGGTCGAGGCCGCCGGTGAACACCCCATAAGCCTCGGTTTCGGGGACGCCGCGATTGATGGCATTGATGAACTGGTTGAGCTGACGCCGCCGGTCGGCATCGAGCAGCAGATAATGGGCGGCGGCCCAATATTGGCCATAGCTGGCGACGCCGGCGTCGCGATCATCGGCGGTGCGCGGCTGGAACATGCGACTGACGGGAACCCAGCGCACCTGGTCGAGCTCATACGCGCGATGGGTCGCCGCCTTGCCGATGGTGATTGCGCCTTGCCGTTCGAACGAGGCGGTCGAGATGAATTCGGCGAACCCCTCGACAAACCAGGGCGGATAGGCGGCTTCGAGATATTGCAGCATGAAATGATGCGCATATTCATGAAACAGCACGGTCGTCGAAAATTCGCCTTCGCCGCGCGGGATGACAGCGATCGCCCCTGTTGTGTCGGACCGGTAGAAGCCGGCGATGCCGCTGTTGGCATCGGCACCGATGGCGCGATGCACCTGGGCCATATTGTCGACGAGGTAGATGCGCACCCGCTGCGTGCTTTCGTCGGGAGTGACGCCGGTGACGAGGGTCATCATCCAGTGCACCGCCTCCAGCCGCTGGCTGAGCCGGACCAGTTCGCGTTCAGACCCGCCGGAGACGACGACGAAATGTTCGCTGGTCGCCTCACGCCATTCGGCGTGCGCGGCGGCGGGGAAGAGGAGAGTGGTGAGGGCGAGGAGGAGAGCGGTGAGCATCGTCATGCCCCGGCGCAGACCCGATTCGCCGCGCAAGACGTTGACCCAAGTTGACACTGTCGTGGGGACTAAACCTGCGGAAAAGCGGGATTTCCCTCTCT
>JANNMK010000195.1:0-2621 GCA_031397785.1 Sphingomonas sp.
GCTAACTTCTCGGCGCAGGCCAATTTTCTGGTTAGTTGCGCCCAACGCAATAGAGGTTGAGATCATTGACATCGAAGATGAGGAAACCGTTGCAATGATCTTGGAGTTGGCTGCACTCAGAGGAGTCGACGCAGACACTGCAATCCTGAAGGCGGTGAGGGCCGCACTACAAAAAATTGATGATACAACTGTCACGGAAGGCAACGACGCCAATCCATGACCGTCTCCACGCGCGCCGCTACCCCTACCGACCTAGCACTGATCGCCGAGCTGATCCGGGCGCTTGCCGACTATGAGCTGCTCGCCGATGAGGTTCGGTTCGATGAGGTGCGACTTGCAGGAGCGCTATTCGGCCCGCGGCCCTATGCCGAAGTCGTCATCGGCGAAGTCGATGGTGTGGCCGAGGGATTTGCGCTGTTCTTTCACAATTTCTCGACCTTCGAAGGGCGTCCCGGCGTGTATCTGGAGGATCTGTTCGTCCGCCCCACGGCGCGCGGATCGGGGCTGGGCAAGGCGTTGCTGGCCGAGCTGGCGCGAATTGCGGTGGACAGGGACTGTGCGCGGCTCGAATGGTCGGTGCTCGACTGGAACGAGAGCGCGATCGGATTTTACAAGGGGCTGGGGGCAAAGCCGATGGACGAATGGACGATCATGCGGGTCGATGGCGATGCGCTGACCAGCCTGGCGCAGGCCGCCGCATGATCCGCGCGATGGCCGCCGCGCTGCTGATCGGCACCGCGGCGCTATCGCCGTTGTCGGCGCAGACCAACCCGACCGGCGACCGGATCGACGGGGTGGCGGTGATCGACCGGCTGGACGCCGCCGACCTCACCGCCGGGCAAGTCCACCGCTACTGGTTTCGCGTGGCCGATACTGCATCCGGCGGGGCATGGCATGTGCCGGTGATCGTCATCCGGGGAGCGCGGTCGGGACACCGGTTGCTGCTGACGGCGGGGATTCATGGCGATGAGCTGAACGGTATCGATGTCCTGCAGCGTATGGCGGGCAGCATCGATCCAGCGACATTGTCCGGCACGCTGGTGCTGGTGCCGGGGCTCAATGCGCCTGGGCTGCTGCATGGCACGCGCGGTTTCAGCCCGCGCGGCGGGACCGGCGGCGACAACCTCAATCGCGCGATGCCGGGGCAGGTGACGCCCGGTGCCAGCGACACGGCGCGTTATGCCCATGCGCTGTGGCACCGGCTGCTGCGCCCCAATGCCGACACCGCGATCGACCTGCACACCCAGTCGGCAGGCACCGCCTATGTCTATTACGCCTTTGCCGAGGCCGGACGGCCGGCGGAGATCGCCGCCATCATCAACCCCGACATCATCAAGATCGATACCGGTGAGGCGGGCACGGTGGAGAACGAGATGGTGCGCGACGGGGTGCCCGCCATCACCCTGGAAATCGGCCACCCGCTGATTTTCGATGCGGCGATGAACGGACGGGCGATGGCCGGTATCCGCCGGGTGATGCGCCACCTGGGGATGATCGGCGACGGTGCCGGTCCATCCGCTGCATCCGCGCCCGCGTTCCTCGCCAACAAGCAGGATGTGGTGCGCACGACGCGTGGGGGGTGGGCCCGGCTGCTGGTCGGGCTGAACGACGCGGTGACACAGGGACAGCCGGTGGCGACAGTGAGCGATGCGTTCGGTCAGGAGATCGAGGCGATGGTGGCGCCGGTCAGCGGCCGGGTGAGCACCATCGCCACCGATCCGCTGCGCGACCCCGGCGCGATGCTGATGCGCATCGCCTATCTCAGCGATGACCCGGCCTGCGCGCGGGGCTGTTGACCCGGACGCCCGACGAGAACGCGCGGGGCTGTTGACCCGGACGCGTCAAGAGAACGCGCGGGGTGGCTACAACGGTTGGGGGCAAGGCATGTCGGCGTGAAGGCGCGGAGGACGCGCGAGTCGCTGGCGGTGCATGAGCCATCGGTCATGCAGTCCGGCAACATGTTCGGGGGCCAGGTGAACGGCCGCAATGATCTGCGTAAGCCGTCGCCATGATCCTCTCCGGACATGATATGCAGGCGCGCCTGCCGGGATGAGACAGCGGCGTTGTCAGGCGGAAGTCCACTATGTCCACACCAAAATCGTGCCCGGGGGGCCGAGAGCAGGGCGCAGGCGGGGCTTTCGATTATCCTCGTTGCCGAGTTGATGCGCTGCTTGCCTGGCGCTGCGCCTTGGGTTGGCGGCGACAATCTTAGAGCGTCGATTATCGATAGAACATGGCACGAACATCGATTGCAAGCAAGCAATTGATTGGTTCAGCAGTGACGGAGAGCGGCAACGCGGTGGCGTGGATGACGCGGGGGGATGGCGTTGTAGCGGGATCGCCCTTGGGAGTATGGCCGAGTATCTGGGGATATAAGGACCTGTCACCGTAACTCCGCATGGCCTGCTGGGTTGTAGGTGAGCAAAGGGTTAGACGTTCACTCGGAGGCGCGAAGGCTATTTGGGAGTTAAGTAAACTGTCACCGTAATTCTATTTGGGGGTTAAGTAAACTGTCACCGTAATTCATTATTTTACTTGATTGACCATTATTCGAAGACAGTTATCAAAATCCTTGATAACAACACAGTTTTCGCGCGGCCGTCGGTGGATATCTCCTTCAC
>JANNMK010000285.1:0-6347 GCA_031397785.1 Sphingomonas sp.
CGGGGCGTGACAGGACGAACAGCCCCTTTATGAACGATTTCGGCAAGCAGCAGATGGCAGCAAAAATTTCGGGCAAATCGGTCAATGGCGCACTGCGGTCCGGCGCATCCCCGGTTGCTGCGGCGGTCGCCATGGCCGTCGCTGCGGCGGCGATCGCCACCAGCGCATGGGCACAAACCGCACCTGTCGTGGCCCCGGCGGCTCCCACGACCACCGCGCCATCGGCCGTTCCTGCGACGAGAGGCGCGCCAACCGTTGGCGCCCAGACCGGCGGGGCACAGACCGGCGGGGCACAGACGGTCAGCGACACCGGCACGCCCGACGCGCAGCTCAACATTCCCGGCAATGTCCAGCTGTTCGGCGACCCTGCCGACAATGTGTTTCGCCCCACCGCGCGGGTGAATGACGAAATCATCACCGCCACCGATGTCGAACAGCGGGTGGCGCTGGTGCGGATCGCCAATCGCGGCGTCATCCCGCCCGAACAGCTGGCCAGCGTGCGCGCCGAAGTGTTCAGCCAGCTGGTCGATGAGATGCTCAAGATTCAGGAAGCGCGGGCCAGCGAAGTCGAGATCGAGCAGGCCGAAATCGATCGCGAATTTGCCCGCATCGCGGCAGCCCAGCGTCAGACCCCCGAACAGTTCGTCACCTATCTTGCCGCCAACGGATCGTCGGTCGCGTCGATGAAACAGCAGATCCGCGGCGAAATCGCCTGGCAGAATCTGCTTGGCCGCAACATCGAACCGTTCACCAACGTCTCCGAAGAAGAGGTTAAGGCGCGGATCGACCGGCTGGAGGCGATGCGCGGGACCGAGGAATATCGGGTCGGAGAAATCTATCTGCCCGCCACGCAGGATACGATGGCGGCCACGGTCGAAACCGCCCGCCGCATCGCCGATGCGCTGTCGTCCGGTGCCTCGTTCACCGAACAGGCACAGCGTTTTTCGCGCGCCACCACGGCCGCTGCCGGCGGCGATCTTGGCTGGGTGCGGCCCGACCAGCTGCCCGACACCATGGCAGAGGCGGTGCAGTCGATGCAGCCCGGCCAGCTGGCGGGGCCGGTGCCGACGCCGGGCGGCATCTCGATCCTCTATCTGATCGACAAACGGCAGGTGCTGACCGCCGATCCGCGCGATGCAGTGCTCAGCCTCAAACAGATTTCGCTGAACTTTCAGCCGGGCACCACACCGCAGCGCGCCACCGAACTCGCCGCCAATTTCGCCAACCAGACCCGCGCCATCGCCGGCTGCGGACAGGCGGATGCGGTCGCGGCAACGCTCGGCGCGGAACTGGTCAGCCGGGATCAGATTGCGGTGCGCGATTTGCCCGCGCCGTTGCAGGCGACCCTCATCGCGCTGCAAATCGGTCAGGTCACCCAGCCGTTCGGCTCGCCCGATGCCGGCGTCAGCGTGCTTGTCCTGTGCGGCCGCGATGTTCCGGCGGCCGCCGCGCTGCCATCGACCGAAGCCGTCGCCGACAATATCCGGCAGGAACGTGTCAACCGCCGCGCCCAGCGCTATCTGCGCGATCTCAGGCGCGATGCGGTGATCGAATATAGCTGATCTGTCCTGTGCCGCGCGGGGGCGTTGCGGCAGGCGGATTGTCCGGGGCGTCAGCCCCTTCGCGCAGCAAGGGGATTGACGGTTTGCAGCCGATTGTCATCACGTTCGGCGATCCCGCCGGTGTCGGACCAGAAATCGTCGGGCGAACATGGGAAGCGCGCAAGACCGCAGGGCTCGCGACCTTCTTTGCCGTCGGCGACATCGCATCGATCCGCCAGGTCTGGAATGGCCCGATTGCCGGTATCGACCATGCCGATCAGGCGCAGCAGCATTTCGATACCGCGCTGCCGGTCTGGCATGTGGAGGATTGCGGCGTAACCGCGCCGGGCATACCGACGCTCGAAGGGGCGCAATGCGCGCTGCATTCGCTCGAACTGGGCGTCGGTCTTGCGCGTAGCGACGAAGTCTCGGCGCTCGTCACTGGCCCGGTGTGCAAGGATCAGCTGTATCGCGTCGGCTTCACCCATGCCGGCCAGACCGAATTCATCGCCGACCGCTGCGGCGTCTCGCGCACCAATGCGGTGATGCTGCTCGCCGGGCCGGGGCTGAAGGTCGTGCCGATTACCGTGCATGTGCCGCTGCGCGATGTGCCGGGCCTGCTCAGTATCGAACTCATCGTCGCCCGCGCCCAGGCGGCGGCGCGCGGCATCACCAAAAGCTTCGGGATCGACAATCCCCGGCTCGCGCTTGCCGGACTCAACCCGCACGCCGGCGAAAATGGCGCGATCGGCAGCGAAGAACAGGATATTCTCATCCCCGCCATCGCCCGGCTCGCCGAAGAAGGGCTGATCGTCACCGGGCCGCATTCGCCCGATGCGATGTTCACGCCGGATATGCGCGTGCAATATGATGCGGCGCTGTGCCTCTATCATGATCAGGCGCTGATCCCGTTGAAGGCGCTGTATTTCGACGAAGGCGTCAATGTGACGCTGGGCCTGCCGATCGTGCGCACCTCGCCCGACCATGGCACCGCGTTCAACATCGCCGGACAGGGCAAGGCCAGCCCCGGCCCGATGATCGCGGCGGTCCGGATGGCGGCGGAAATCGCCCGCCATCGCGCTGCCACCTGCTGCTAGGTCGCCTTTGCCGTTGAACGATCCCCCGACTTCGGCACCGGCGGCGAACCGGGGGCTTCCGCCGTTGCGAACCGTCATCGCCGCGCATGGTTTGTCGGCATCGAAGGCGCTGGGGCAGAATTTCCTGCTCGACGAACATCTGCTCGATCGCATTGCCGCCATCCCCGGCGATCTGGCCGGGCAGCGGGTGTTCGAGGTCGGGCCGGGGCCGGGCGGGCTGACCCGCGCCTTGCTGCGGGCGGGCGGGCAAGTCACCGCGGTCGAGCGCGACGAGCGTTGCCGACCCATATTGTCGGAGCTTTCTGCGGCCTTTCCGGGGCAGCTAAACCCCATTTTCGGTGACGCAATGGCCATTGATGCGGGTGAAAAAGTCGCCTCGCCCTTTCATATCGTCGCCAATCTTCCCTATAATGTCGGTACCGCGTTGCTCGTCCGCTGGCTCGAATCCCCCGCCTGGCCGCCGCCATGGCAATCCCTGACCTTGATGTTCCAGGCCGAAGTGGCGCAGCGCATCGTCGCTGCGACCAACGCCGATGCCTATGGGCGGCTCGCTGTCCTCGCCCAATGGCGCGCAACCCCGCGCATCGCCATGAAGGTGCATCGTTCCGCCTTCACTCCGCCGCCAAAGGTGATGTCGGCAGTGGTGCATATCACTCCTGCCGCGATGCCCGATGGCGTCGATCCGGCGCTGTTGTCGCGGCTGACCGCCGCTGCCTTTGGTCAGCGCCGCAAAATGCTGCGCCAGTCGCTCAAGGCGGTTCCCGGCGGCGATCGCGCCATGGCATCCTGCGGCATCGACCCCACCCGCCGCGCCGAAACCTTGAGCGTCGCCGAATTCGTGGCGCTCGCCCGGGTGCTGGGCGACCGGACATGATCGGTCAAAGCCGCTGTCCTACAGGCATTGATCCTGTTATGTTCTAAATTCGCCGCGGATCTTTGACATCGTCGATCTCTCCCCCTCCTGACCTGGCCGATGGCGCGCTAAAGCGACAAAGGAGACATTCTTGCCCCCCGCATGCGTATACTTTGTCGCTTTAGCGGCTAATTGGTTCCGACCACCGGCTCGGCCCTGATGTCGTCAATGGTCAGCACCATCTTCTCGCCCAGTCCTTCGAACAGCCGTTCCAGCCGGGCATGTTCAGGGCATGGCTCCAGCCCGCATTCGGCCCGCAGCCGCGCCGCCACCGCCCGCGCCGCATCGATCGCACCGCGTGCCAGCAGCGCATCGGCCTCGCCCGACAAGGCATCGCGATTGCCCGGCTCGAGCGCCAGGGCCTCGCGAAACAGGATGATCGCCTTGCCGGTCAGCCCCTCGATACGGGCAATCCGGCCAAGCCCGACAAAGGCAGCGGCGTTGCGCGGATCGGCGGCCAGCGCGGTTTCGAAATAGCCTCTCGCCGCCTCGCGCTCACCCAGCGCTTCCAGCCGCTCCGCTTCGCCCTGCATCGCCAGCGACAGCGGTGACAATGGCACCAGCGGCGCACGCTCGATGATTGACGCGCTCGACAATGTGGCGATCATCACTCCGGCCAGCGCTACCGAAGGCAGCAGCCGTGCCAGCCGATAGGGCCGCCGACGTCGATCGCGTGGCGCAAACGGCATCAGGCTGCCCGCAATCTCGCAATGAAAAATCCGTCGCAGCCATCATGGTGCGGCGTCAGGATCCGCCCCGCCCCGGCGCGTCGCCCGATGCCGCCGCTGCCAGAACCAGGGCCAGGATTAACGACGGTCGCCAGCGGATCCTCGGCGGTCCAGCTGCGACCCTGTGATGCCTGACGCGCCATGAACTCCCCCACCTGCGCCTCACCCTCGCCCTGGGTCAGCGCGCAGACGACATAGACCAAAGCGCCGCCGGGAGCCACAAGCGTTGCCGCCAGATCGAACAGACGCGCCTGCTGCTCGATCAGCCGGGTCAGCCGCGCCGGGGTCAGCCGCCAGCGGGCCTCGGGATTGCGCCGCCACGTGCCGCTCCCCGAACAGGGCGCATCGACCAGCACGACGTCGGCTGCTGCCGTCAGGTCGGACAGGCTCTCCATCTCGTCGCCGGGATTGAGCAATCGCGTCTCGATCCCCTCGGCCCCCGCCCGCTCGGCACGCGGCGTCAGCGACTGGATACGGCGACGGTCGCTATCGCAGGCGATCAACCGCCCGCCGCCGAGCGACCGTTCGGCAGCCATCGGATTTCCGCCCATTTGTGCTGCAATCGCCAGCGTCTTGCCGCCCGCACCGGCGCACAGATCGACCACGGTCTGGCCCGGCTTGGCATCGCACACCCACGACGCCCACTGACTTCCGGCGTCTTGCACCTCGATCGCGCCATAAAGATAAGCGCCGCTTTCGAGGATCGGCGTATCGCCGGCCAGCCTGAGTCCGCGCAACGGCTGGGGCAGCGGCTCACCTGCGGGCATATCCACCCCGTCGGCCCGCGCCGGATTGATCCTGAGGTCGAGCGGCGCGCGATCGAGCAACGCACCAAGTTCGGCGGCGTTGCCGCCCCGCCCGCCGATCCGCGAATCGAGATAGGGCAGCAGCCATTTGGGCATCAGCGATCCCGAAGCGCGCGGCTCGTCGGCCAGGATTGCCGCTGGCGCATGGCCTTGTCCGGTAAACAGCGCGGCAAGCTCGGCGTCGTCGTCGGCAATCGCGACCAGCGCGCTGCGCGCATCGCCCGGCAGTTTGCCGAACCGGCGGATAGCGCGCCACGCCAGATCGCGAATGGCGCGGCGGTCGCCCGACCCGGCATAGCGCCGTTCCTTGAAAAATCGCGTGGCAATCGTATCCGCCGCCGCTCCGCCTTCGCGTGCAGCCACTATGATCCGGTCGAGCAATTCTATCGCGGATTGAACGCGCGCTGCGGGGGTCAACCGCCTGTCTCAGCGGGTCGGGTAATTTGGGGCTTCGCGGGTGATCGTAACATCGTGGACATGGCTTTCGGAAAGGCCGGCATTGGTGATCTGGACGAAGCGCGCCCTGGCGCGCAATTCGGCAAGCGTGGCGGAACCGGTATAGCCCATCGCTGCCTTTACGCCACCAACGAGCTGGTGGATGACTTCACGCGCGCTGCCCTTGAACGGCACGCGCCCTTCGATCCCCTCGGGAACCAGCTTGAGTTGATCCTTGATATCCTGCTGAAAATAACGGTCGGCTGAACCGCGCGCCATCGCGCCGACGCTGCCCATGCCGCGATAGCTTTTGTAACTGCGGCCCTGATAAAGGAATGTCTCACCCGGCGCTTCGTCGGTCCCGGCCAGCAGGCTGCCGACCATGACCGTCGTCGCCCCGGCAGCCAGCGCCTTGGCAATATCGCCCGACGTCCTGAGGCCACCATCGGCAATGACCGGAACACCGGATTTGGCGGCTTCCTCGGCACAATCCATCACCGCTGTCAGCTGCGGCACGCCAACCCCTGCGACGATCCGCGTGGTGCAGATCGACCCCGGGCCGATGCCGACCTTGATACCATCGGCACCGGCATCGATCAGCGACCGCGTCGCCTCCGCCGTGGCGACATTGCCGGCGATGATCTGGACGCTACTCGACAGGCGACGCAGCGCGGTCACCGCTTCGGCGACCATCGCCGAATGGCCATGCGCGGTATCGATGACAATGCAGTCGCATTCCGCATCGAGCAAAGCCTCGGCACGGGCAATGCCCTTGTCGCCGACTGTGGTGGCGGCCGCTACGCGCAGGCGTCCCGTCTCGTCCTTGG
>JANNMK010000322.1:0-4835 GCA_031397785.1 Sphingomonas sp.
CGATAATCTCATCGCGTCCGCTCTGGCGGCGTCCGCTCCGATGGCGGCGTCCGCTGCGGCAACGCCGTCCGCTCCGGCGTCGCCCGTGGGCACGCACACTGCGGCGACGCTCGGCTTTGTCGGCGAACCCCGCCGCCTCCACCCGCTCACCCTGCTGCTCGCCATCGTCCGGCTCGGGCCGCGCTCGCTCAATATTGTCCCGGCGCTGCTGGCGCTCGGCGTCACTGGTCAGGCACGCTTCATCGCTCCGGCGCTCGCTGCCTTTCTGCTGCTCTCGCTGGTGTTCAGCTGGCTGGCATGGTCGCGCTTTTCGTGGCGGGTCGATGATGATGATGTGACGATATCGAGCGGCATCGTCAGCAAGACGCAGCGCGTCATCCCGTTCGATCGTATCCAGGACGTCAGCATCGAACAGGGGCTGGTCGCCCGCGCGCTCGGCCTCGCCAGGGTCGGCTTCGAAACCGGCTCGGCAGGCGCGGACGCCGCTGACGAGGCAAAGCTCGATGCCATCAGCCTCGCCGACGCCGAAGCGGTTAGAACCCATATCCGCCGCCACCGCAGCGGCGCGCGCGTCGCCGTTCCTGCCGATCTGGCCGCCGACGCCATGCCCGCCGCACTTGCGGACGATGATCGCCTGCTGTTTGCCATGGGCGCCAAACGGCTGGTCATCGCCGGACTGTTCAATTTCAGCCTCGCCATTTTCGCGGTGCTGTTCGGCGCGCTGCAATATCTCGACAATGTCGTCGATTTCGATCCGTTCGATGTCGATCTCTATCGCGATCTTGCCCAGTCGCTCGGCATCGAAAGCTGGGTGCTGGCGCACCGCTGGGTGTCGGTCATCGGCGGGATCGCCGCGGTGCTCGGCCTCGGCCTTGCCACCGGCATCGGCCGCACCGTGCTGCGCGATTACGGCTTCCGGCTCGACCGGACACTGCGCGGCTTCCGGCGCCGTCGCGGACTGACCACCCGGACGGACGTCACCATCCCCGCCGCCCGGGTGCAGGCCGCGGTGGTCGGCACCGGCGTCGTGCGCGCGCTGTTCGGCTGGTATGATGTCAAACTTTCCAGCCTCGCCAGCGATGGAAAGGGTGAAAGCGACCATCTCGTCGGCCCGCTGGTCACGCTCGCCGAAGCTGACAGCATCGTCGCCGAACTCGGCCTCGATCGCGCCGGGCTTGAGGACGGCACGGGCGATTCCGCTCAGTGGCACCGCTCGCACCGCATCATCTTCCTGTTCTGGCCGCTGCTGTTCGCCGCCATCGCCGCCCTGGTGTGGGGGGGGGGCCACCTCGCAGCCAGCCAGGGCCTGCTCGCCACCTTGCCGCCCGAACTGCGCTACGCCCCGCTCGTCCCGCTGGCCTCGGCGCTGCTCGTGCTGCTGTTCGGCTGGCTCGACTGGCGGCACCGGCGCTGGCGGTTCGATGGCCGCCTGCTGCACATCGCCGATGGCTTCATGACCCGCCGCCACATCATCCTGCCCGCCCGCAATATCCAGAGCGCGGATGTCGCCATCGGCCCCTTTTCGCGCCGCTTCGGCCTTGCCGAACTGCATCTCGGCGTGCCCGGCGGCAGCGGCGGCCAGCATCATGTCGCCGGCATGGACGAAGCCAGCGCCCGCGCCCTGCGCGCCGCACTGCTACTGGCCGCATGACCCCCGCCGCATGACCCCCGCCGCCACGCTTCCCCCGCCCGCACTCGGCATCGCCCGCTCGCTCGGCGGCCAGGCATGGCGTTGGCGCGACGCAGGTGATGGCGATGCCGCGGGCAGCCTCCAGCCCGACGATCTCGTCACCCGCATCCTCCTCGCGCGCGGCGCACCGCGCGACCGGCTCGATGCCTACCGCAAACCCTCGCTCCGCCACTTCATGCCCGATCCATCGGTGTTCGCCGATATGGATGTCGCCGCCGCCCGCCTCGCCGCCGCCATCCGCGCCAACGAACAGGTCGCGGTCTATGGCGATTATGATGTCGACGGCGCGACCTCGGCGGCGCTGCTCATCCGCGTGCTGCGCGACCTCGGCCTCACCGCCCGCCCCTACATCCCGGATCGCCTGCTCGAAGGCTATGGCCCCTCGGCAGAGGCGCTGGTGCGGCTGAAGGGGGAGGGCGCAACCCTCGTCGTCACTGTCGATTGCGGCGCACAGGCGTTCGATGCACTGGGCGCCGCGCGGGACGCCGCGCTCGATGTCATCGTCGTCGATCATCATATCTGCTCCGCCGCGCTCCCGCCCGCGCTGGCACTGGTCAATCCCAACCGGCTCGACGACAGCGAAGAAGCGCGCGGCCACGGCCATCTCGCGGCGGTCGGCGTCGCCTTCCTGCTCGCCGCCGCGCTGGTCCGCTTGCTGCGCACTCAGGATTTCTTCGCCACCCGCCCCGAACCCGATCTGATGGCCCTGCTCGATATTGTCGCGCTCGGCACCGTCGCCGATGTCGCCAAACTTCAGGGCCTCAACCGCGCCTTCGTCTCGCAGGGGCTAAAGGTCATGGCCCGGCGGCAGAATATCGGGCTGGCCGCGCTCGCCGATGTCGCCCGCCTCACTCGCGCACCCGGCGCGCACGAACTTGGCTTTGCGCTCGGCCCGCGCATCAACGCCGGCGGCCGCGTCGGTCAGGCCGATCTCGGCGTGCGCCTGCTTACCACCCAAGACGCTGCCGAAGCGCGGGACATCTCCGCCGAGCTCGACCGGCTCAACGAAGAACGCCGCGCCATCGAATCCGCCGTCACCGATCAGGCGATGGAACTCTCCGCCGCCACCGCCAACAGCGCGGTCGCAGTCGTCGCCGCGCCCGGCTGGCACCCCGGCGTCATCGGCATCGTCGCGGGCCGGCTAAAGGAAAAACTCGGCCGCCCCGCGCTGGTCATCGCGCTGGCGGATGATGGCGTGGGCAAGGGCTCGGGCCGCTCGATCCCCGGTGTCGATCTCGGCGCTGCGATCATCGCCGCGCGCGATGCCGGGCTGCTCGTCGCGGGCGGCGGCCCCGCCATGGCGGCGGGGCTCACCGTCGCGCCCGGCGGCGTCGCGGCCCTGACCGAATGGCTCAACGACCGGCTGGGCAGGGCCGTCACCGGCGCCCAGGGCGCGCGCGCGCTCAGCCTCGATGCGCTGCTCGCGCCCGGCGGCATCAACGGCAGCTTTGCCGAAGCGATAGAGGAAGGCGGCCCCTACGGCCACGGCTGGTCGCAACCGCGCATCGTCACCGGCCCGGTGCGGCTGATAAAGGCCGATGTGGTCGGCACCAGCCACGTCCGGCTGATCGCTGCGGGCGACGATGGCAAAAGCTTCAAGGCGATCGCCTTTCGCAGCGTCGACAGCGCCATGGGCCAGGCGCTGCTCGCCGCCGGTCCCGCGCGCCGCCTGTGGCTGGCCGGCCGGGTCAAGCGGGACGATTGGGGTGGCCGCGGCCTCGCGGAACTCCACCTCGACGACGCCGCCTACGCCGATTGAAAAGCGGCATGAACTGCCTCGGGAATCGCAAAGCCGGGTTGACCATCCGCGCACATCATCCTAATGGCCGCGCCTGCGCACGCCGTGCCCACGCATGGCCCCTTCGTCTAGCGGTCTAGGACGTCGCCCTTTCACGGCGAAAACACGGGTTCGAGTCCCGTAGGGGTCACCATCTCTCGCGGGGCTATTTACCGGCATTTCCAGCTATTTCCCGGGCATTCCCGCCATTCCCGGGCATTTAAACCCCGCCACCGCAGGTTTACGGAAACGCTTTTGCGCCCCTTGGCCGGATTTCCCGCCCCCGCGACTCCGCATTCCATCGCGTCCCACCGCGCCCCACCACGCCCCCGCACCCGGACCCGGTCGCCCCAAACCCCAAACCCCACCGTCACCCCGGGCCTGACCCGGGGTCCCGCTTCTTCTTGTTTGCCCCCATGGCAAAGGGCGGCTGCCCGCAATGTCTCAAGCGTCGCAACGATTGGCGGTCAGTCCCCCGGATCAGACCCAGCCCCAACCGTCGCCCCGCACGTGATGCGGGGCCTGGCTTTCGCCCTCAATCGTCAGCCCTCAATCGTCATCCGGAAACCATTGGTCCCGAAGATCATGCCAGTCGAGGTTGGCCGATTCGACCAGCGCAAATTTCCGCGGCCATCTCCTTTTCTTGACCAGCTTTTCACACGCAATCGCGTCGACGATCGCATCATGACGCTCGACATGGACGAGGCGCAGCGTGCCGAAATCCGCAACATGGGTTGAACCCGTGCCTTCGCGATGGCGATGGATGCGAGTGGCAATGTTGACAGTGACGCGACCATATATGCCGCCACGATAACGGTTCGCCATGATGGCAACCCAGCCACCCTTCGCCATTCCGCCTCATCGCAAAAACTGGCCGCAAAGAGAAGCCAGGCCCCGCATCAAGCGCGGGGCGACAAGGGTGGGATGGCAAGGTCCGACAAGTTTTCGGTTGTTCAGCGGCACAACTCCCCACCTCAAAACCCGCCGTCCCTCCCCTATCTCGTCACCCCGGGCTTGACCCGGGGCCCCGCTACGCAACGTCTGCGCTAACAAGCGGGACGCCGGCTCGAGGGCCGGGGTGACGATGGAGGGGCCGCTTTCGACAAGTTTTCGGATGTATCGGCGTCGATTATACGCTTTCAGAAGCTGCCATTCAGACAGGCGATTCGGACGCACATTATCTCCCACAAAAGCGCAGTCACCTGCTGGCGTCAAAACTGGCCCGTCCTGACACTATCAAGATGTTTCGGTATTTCCACAAATATCGATTGATGTTCAGGCTGGTGTAGGTATCTGGCCTGCATGGACTCGGCCCGGATCGTCTCTGCCCTGGCGGCGCTCGCGCACGAACATCGACTGGCGCTCTAT
>JANNMK010000225.1:0-3522 GCA_031397785.1 Sphingomonas sp.
CCCGCCAACACGGCACCGCTGTTCACCTCACTCGCCGCTGCCTCGACGCCGGAAAACAGCGGCGGAACGATTTACACTGCGCGCGCTACCGATGGCGATGGCGATGCGCTCAGCTACAGCATCGGCGGCGGCGCCGACGCCGCGCTGTTTGCGATCACCGCTGGCGGCGACCTCGCTTTTCGCGCACCTGTCGATTTTGAAACACCGCGCGATTCGGGCGCCGACAATGTTTATGACGTCGTGCTCATAGTATCGGACGGGCGCGGCGGATCGGCCAGCCTCGGCCTTGCGCTCACCGTCACCAATGTGACCGATGGCGGTTTCAGGGTGCGCCGCATCGTCAGTGGCCTTGCCGCCCCGCTCTATCTCACTGCAGTGCCCGGCTCGGCCACCCGCGTCTTTGTCGTCGAACAGGGCGGGCGCATCCGCATTCTCGATACCGCCACCGGCACCATCGCTGCGACGCCGTTCATCGATGTCTCGGCCAGTATATCGTCGGGCGGCGAGCGCGGACTGCTCGGCTTCGCTGCCGCCCCCGATTTTGCGACCAGCGGCATAGTCTATCTCAATGTCACCAACCCGGACGGCAACACCGAAATCCGCCGCTATCGCACGATTGCGGACAACCGCGACATTGCCGATCCGGGCAGCGCCGATCTGATACTCGGCTTTATCCAGCCGTTCGCCAATCATAATGGCGGCTGGCTCGACTTCGGTCCTGACGGCTTTCTCTATATTGCCACCGGTGATGGCGGCAGCAGTGGCGATCCGCTGGATAATGCCCAGAATCGCAACAATTTGCTCGGCAAGATGCTCAGGATCGACCCCGCGACTGATGCCTTTCCAGGCGACAGTGCGCGCGATTATGCCATCCCCGCCACCAATCCCTTCGCGGGCGGCGGCGGTGCGGCGGAAATCTATGCCCTGGGCTTTCGCAATCCGTTCCGCGCCAGCTTCGACCGCGCGACAGGCAATCTGTATATCGGTGATGTCGGGCAGAATGTGATGGAGGAAATCGATCTCGTTCCACCCAACCGCCCCGGTCTCAACTTCGGCTGGGGGCGGCTCGAAGGAACGTCGACATTCAACGGCACGCCGCCTGCTTCGGCCATCGCTCCGGTCACCGAATACCGCCACGGCACTGGCCCGCTTCAGGGCAATTCGGTGACTGGCGGCTATGTCTATCGTGGCCCGGTCGAATCGCTGCAAGGGCTCTATATCTTTGGCGATTTCGCGCGCGGCGCGCTGTGGAGCATCCCGTCGAGCGAACTGCTGTTCGGCCAGACCGCCTCATCATCGCGCTATACGGTGCGCACCAGCGCATTTGCGCCTGTAACAGGCACGATCGACAATATCTCTAGCTTCGGCACCGACAGCCGCGGCAACCTCTACATCGTCGACTATGACGGCGACATTTTTGTCGTGGAGGCCCAGTAAAACGCCGGCGATATTTTCGTCATCGAGGCGGCCTTAGACGATTTTTTCCGCATCCCGTGTCGTTCCATTTCCGTTCCCTTGCGGAGCGGCGAAACCACGCGGCGTCCGCGCGTCGCTGCGCCGCACCATCCGGCGGGCTGCGATGAAATGCCTTTGGCGGGCGATGAACTGAGTCGCTAATTTATCATTAATCATCTTGCGTGGCGGTGCGGCTGTGGCACTATGTGTGGTGGGTCAGCCGGTGAGGGCACCCTATAGATTGTGTTTATAACGGTGGTCGTCTATTGCAGTCGACCGGAGGATTCGCGGCTTTCGGCCGCTTTTCTCGACCGCTCAGTGCGCCCCTCACGCAATCGCAGGCTCGGTTACGGTCAGGGGGGATTCCTGATTTGAACAAATTGAGAACAAAGGGGTGGCGAATCGGCGCTGCACCCGCCAATAAGATGTGGGGCAAGGCAGATGGATTTCCGTGATACTCGGGCGCAGGAGAATGAACCGGTGGCAATATTGATCGACGAACGGCCCGCAGAAGCTGGAGAAAAGCCGTCGATGGCGGTCGCGGCCAAGGCGCCGATCACGTCGCACACCGTCACCGATCGCCGATTCGCGATTCGCACCGATGCGTCGCGCGACGCGCTGCTGACCGACTTTGGCAAGGACACGCTGACCGATCGTTACCTGCTGCCCGGCGAATCCTACCAGGATCTGTTCGCCCGTGTCGCCGCCGCTTATGCCGATGATGCGGACCATGCCCAGCGCATGTATGACGCGATTTCACGGCTGTGGTTCATGCCCGCCACCCCCGTTCTGTCCAACGGCGGCACCGGCCGCGGCTTGCCGATCAGCTGCTATCTCAACTCGGTCGACGACAGCCTCGAGGCGATCGTCAACACCTGGAACGAGAATGTCTGGCTGGCCAGTCGCGGCGGCGGCATCGGCACCTATTGGGGCGCAGTGCGCGGCATCGGCGAACCGGTTGGCCTCAATGGCAAGACCAGCGGCATCATCCCGTTTGTCCGGGTGATGGACAGCCTGACGCTCGCCATCAGCCAGGGCAGCCTGCGCCGCGGCTCGGCGGCCTGCTATCTCGACGTCAGCCACCCCGAGATCGAGGAATTTCTCGAAATCCGCAAACCGTCGGGCGATTTCAACAGGAAGGCGCTCAATCTCCACCACGGCGTGCTGATCACCGACGCCTTCATGGAGGCGGTGCGCGATGGCGCCGAATTCAACCTGACCAGCCCGAAAACCGGCGAAGTGCGCGGCACCGTCGATGCGCGCTCGCTGTTCCAGAAACTGGTCGAAACCCGCCTCGCCACCGGCGAACCCTATATCATCTTTATCGACCAGGTGAACCGGATGATGCCAAAGCATCAGCGCGACCTGGGACTCAAGGTGTCGACCTCGAACCTCTGCTCGGAAATCACCCTGCCCACCGGCCGCGACCATCTCGGCAATGATCGCACCGCGGTCTGCTGCCTCTCGTCGCTCAACATGGAAACATGGGATCAGTGGAAGGACGAGAAAGGCTTTGTCGAGGACGTCATGCGCTTCCTCGACAATGTGCTGCAGGATTATATCGACCGCGCGCCGCCCGAAATGGCGCGCGCCAAATATGCCGCATCGCGCGAACGCTCGGTCGGCCTCGGCGTCATGGGCTTCCACAGCTTTTTGCAGGCGCGCCGCATCCCGTTCGAAGGGGCGATGGCTAAGACCTGGAATTTGAAGGTGTTCCGTCACATCCGCGAACAGGTCGACACTGCCTCGATGATGCTCGCGCAGGAACGCGGCCCCTGCCCCGACGCCGCCGATCAGGGCGTCATGGAACGCTTCAGCTGCAAGATGGCGATCGCGCCGACCGCGTCGATCAGCATCATCGCCGGCGGCACCTCGGCCTGCATCGAACCGATCCCGGCCAACATCTACACCCACAAGACGCTGTCTGGCAGCTTCTCGATCCGCAATCCGCATCTTGAGGCGGTGCTGATCGACAAGGCCAAGAACAGCGATGCGGTGTGGAACTCGATCCTCGAAAAGGGCGGCAGCGTCGCCCACCTCGATTTCCTCTCGGCGGAGGAAAAGGAC
>JANNMK010000052.1:0-3817 GCA_031397785.1 Sphingomonas sp.
GTCGCGGCGCCGATGAAGGTGACGAAACCCATTGCGATCGGCGCGGTCTCGAACATCGGCGAAAGGCGGCAGACCATGAACACGCCCGCAGTCACCATGGTCGCGGCGTGGATCAGCGCCGAGACCGGTTCGGCCCCTCCATCGCGTCGGGCAGCCAGGTGTGCAGGCCAAGCTGCGCCGATTTGCCCATCGCGCCGACGAACAGCAGCAGGCACAGGATCGTCATGGTATCGAGCCGCATCCCCAGAAAGCTGATGCTGGAGCCGATCATGGACGGCGCAGCGGCAAGAATTTCGGGAATCGAAACGGTGCCGAACACGAGGAATGTTCCGAAAATACCGAGCATGAATCCAAGGTCGCCGACCCGGTTGACGACGAATGCCTTGATCGCTGCGGCGTTGGCGGAAGGTTTATGATACCAAAAGCCGATCAGCAGATAGGAGGCCAGCCCGACCCCTTCCCAGCCGAAGAACATCTGGACCAGATTGTTCGCCGTGACCAGCATCAGCATCGCAAAGGTAAACAGCGACAGATAGGCAAAAAAGCGCGGCTGGCTGGGGTCTTCGGCCATATAGCCCCAGCTGTAGAGATGGACGAGCGCCGAGACCGTGGTAACGACCACCAGCATGACCGCGGTGAGCGCATCGACCCGCAGCGACCAATCGAAGCTGAGGCTGCCCGAACGGACCCATTCGAACAGCGGCGTGACGCTGGCGGTCGCATCACCTGCGACGAACGCAAGGAAAATCGGCCAGCTCAAGGCACAGGATGCGAACAATGCGCCAGTCGTGATAATTTTCGAGGGGACATTGCCGAGCCAGCGCCCGCCCAGCCCGGCGACGATCGCCGCAAGCAGCGGGAGAAAGACGATGAGGGTGATGGAGGTCATGGCCGGGCCATCGCAATCACATCTTCGGTCGGACCAGCGTGGGCAAAAATGCCATTCAAAACGCTGCCATTTTGCAGGGTGAGATGATGGCTACCCGCGTTCGCGGGCATGACGAGACTGTGCACGGCAAACAATGGTCTGCCCTTCATCCGGTTGGCATCATCGACTGCGATGGTGCCGCGGCCGCGGAAATAGATGACGAGGATGGCGAGCCCGATCGCGGCTTCGCCGGCGGCCACGGTCAGCACGAACATCGCGAAAACCTGACCGACCAGATCGCCAAGAAAGGCGCTGAAGGCGACGAGATTGATGTTCACCGACAGCAGGATGAGTTCGATCGCCATCAGAATGATGATGATGTTCTTGCGATTGATGAAGATGCCGAGCACGCCGAGCACGAACAGGATCGCGCTGACGGTAAGATAATGGGACAGGCCGATCATAGCGTGACCCCCGCCCCTGTCTCCGGATTGGTCAGACGGGTGGCGTCTTGCGGGCGGCGTGCATTTTGTGCCGACACATTCTGGCGGCGGACGCCGGTGCGCGGACGGTTGGTGAGCACGATCGCGCCGATCATCGCGACGAGCAGAATGATGCCGGCGATTTCGAACTGGAATATGTAGCGGCTGTAGAGCAGTTCGCCGATTGCCTGGATGTTGCTGGTTCCGGGGTCTATCGGTGCGACGCGTTGGGCAAGCTGGATACTGCCCGCCTGCCAGGCGCCCAGCGCAAACACCAGTTCGGCGGCGAGCACGACCGCGAGCAGGATGCCGACGGGGAGATACCGGACGAAACCGGCGCGCATTTCGGCAAAATCGATGTCGAGCATCATCACCACGAACAGGAACAAGACTGCGACGGCACCGACATAGACGATGACCAGCAGCATCGCGATGAATTCCGCGCCGATGATGAGCATCAGGCCTGCGGCGTTAAAGAAGGACAGGATCAGCCACAGCACGCTGTGCACCGGGTTGCGCGACAGGATGGTCAGCGTGGCCGACGCGATGAGGATGGTGGCGAAAAGGTAGAAAGCGATAGCCTGGATCACTTCGCAGCTCCCGCCTGGGGAAGGGAGCGGGGGCGGGCGCGTGCCAGGGCGCTGACGGACGGACCCATTCCTGGATATTCCGGCAAGCGGGAAGCGAACAGGCCGGTGATGGAGAGGATCGTGGGAATCATGTTGCGCGGCCCCTAGCGATAGGGGGCATCGGCGGCAAGGTTTGCAGCAACCGCGCGTTCCCAGCGGTCCCCATTGGCGAGCAATTTCGCCTTGTCATACAGCAACTCTTCGCGGGTTTCGGTGGCATATTCGAAATTCGGCCCTTCGACGATGGCGTCGACCGGGCAGGCTTCCTGGCAAAACCCGCAGAAGATGCATTTGGTCATGTCGATGTCATAGCGGGTGGTCCGCCTGCTGCCGTCTTCGCGCGGCTCGGCCTCGATGGTGATCGCCTGTGCCGGGCACACCGCTTCGCACAGCTTGCAGGCAATGCAGCGTTCCTCGCCATTGGGATAGCGGCGCAGCACATGTTCGCCGCGAAACCGCGGGGACAGCGGGTTCTTTTCGAACGGATAGTTGATCGTCGCCTTTGGCTTGAAGAAATATTTGAGCGTCAAGGCATGCGCCTTGACGAATTCCCACAAGGTGAAGGCTTTGATGGTTTGGGCGATGGTCATGGGGTCGTGTCTCTAGGTATGTCGGGCCAGCAACGATAGTGGCGGGTCGGCAGTCCGTCTTGTGTCAGTGTCAGATCTATGCCGGTACCGTCGCCCAGCTTGCGCTCGATGGCGATTGTCATGGCTGCCGGGCGGCCTTGACGTTCGCCTGCGACCTGCGCCGTGACCAGCGACCGGTCGGCGCTCGTCTCGACTGTCACTGCGGTCACAAGATCCTGTTGGAAATGCGCCGGGTCAGTGGTTTTCGATCGCGTCAATCCGATAGTCGGGAGATTGCCGCCGCGATCCGCAAACAGCAATCCAAGTTCGCGATATCCCGTATCCGCCATCACGTCATTCGTGATGCACATATGGCGAAGGACCAATCGCTGGCGAAAGTCTTCGGGTGTCATCGTACCAGACCCCGCTGATTGCAGTGCGAGCAGCGCAAGCGTGAGCATCAGCCGTATCTCGTCAGCATCAGGTAGCCCGAAATGAGGCACACCCAGAAGAGCGACAGCGGCAGAAAGATTTTCCAGCCCAGCCGCATCAGCTGATCGTAGCGGTAGCGCGGCACGGTCGCCTTTACCCAGCTGAATATGAAGAAAAAGACGAGGATCTTGCCGAAGAACCAGAGCCACCCGGGCACCAGATAGAGCGGTGCCCAGTCGACAGGCGGCAGCCAGCCGCCCCAGAACAGGATAGCGTTCAGCGCGCACATGAGAATGACGTTGGCATATTCGCCGAGCCAGAACAGCGCGAAGGACATGCTGCTATATTCGGTCTGGTAGCCCGCGACGAGCTCGCTTTCCGCTTCGGTGAGATCGAACGGCGCGCGTGCGGTTTCGGCCATCGAGGAAATGAGGAATACCACGGCCATCGGGAACAGCAGCGGATTAAATCCAAAGCCGTTGAGAATTCCCAGAATATGGCCCTGCTGCGCGCGGATGATGTCCTGAAGGTTGAAGCTGTCGGCCCACAGCACGACGCAGATCAGGATGAACCCGATCGCGACCTCGTAACTCACCATCTGCGCCGCCGCGCGCAGCGCCGAGTAGAAGGGGTATTTCGAGTTCGACGCCCACCCCGCGAGGATGATCCCGTACACGCCTAGGCTCGACGCCGCGAGCACGTCGAGCAGCCCGACGTTGATGTCGCCACGCTGGGCGAGAGGCCGCTCGACGGCTCGTCGATCAGCAGCACCTTGGGCCGCAACAGCATCGCGCGCGCGATCTCCAACTGCTTCTGCTCGCCGCCCGAGAGAGCAGA
>JANNMK010000104.1:0-21455 GCA_031397785.1 Sphingomonas sp.
GGCCAGTCGCCGGAACGCGCCGACTCGGTCGTCGCCGACCAGATGTTCGGCGAGCGCGAGGCAGGCGTCTTCCAGGGCGCGCTCGTCGCCGCGATATGGCCGGCTCGCCCAATAGGCGCTGTTGAACAGCTCACCATAGGCCGCGACCGTCTTGATGCTGGCGAGTGTGTTCGATGCGCGCACCAGCCGCATCAGCTGCTGCGCGCGCGGGCTCGCGGCGATCAGCTCGGCAATCGCTTCAGGCTCGTCCGCCGCCGCCGTGCCGCTGCCGGCGATGACATTGACCGGATAACCCAGCTGCTGCAGCACCGCATTGTGCGGGATCGCCCGAATCTGACGCAGGCTCATCTCGCGGTCGGCGGCAAGGTCCGATTGCCGCCGCGATTTGCGTGATCCCGTCTCGTTGAGCAGGCCGAGGCCAAAGGCGGTGATCGCCCGGGCATAGCTGCGCGAATGGAGGTAATCGCGCTGGATGCGCCGCACCCCGCGATAGAAATCGAGGCTGAGGTCGGTGCGACTGTAGAAGGGATCGTCGCCGCCATCAGCTGTCGCCGCGCCGTCGCCCAGCGCATGTTCCACCTCGGCAATCCGGGTCAGCACCGCCAGCGCCAGCCGCGCATCGTGAAACGGCAGGAACCCATCGCCGCCCTGAAAACTGACCTCCGGCTCCAGTATCACGCCGGCACGGGCAAACCGCGCCCGCGCCCACCGGCTCATCGGATAGGTCAGCCGGTCGGCCATGCCCGACGGGTGCGCACCGCGCCCCATCGATTCGCCGTGGGTATTGAACACCAGCGCCGCCACATCGCCCAGTCCATGCGCCGCCATCGCTTCGGCCAGCCGCCCGTGCAGCCGCTCGATCGCCAGCGCAGCGGGAATCTGCCCGGTAAACCTGCCCGCGTCGGAAAATCCGGTCTGGATCGCCACGCGCCCCCGGCTGCGGGCATAGGCTTGGTAGGCCGGCTCGCGCAGCAGTGCATCGAGGAACCGCCCGCCGTGCTCCATTGCGCTTTCCGTCTCAAACAACGGAGAGACATCGACCCGGTCCGATATGCCGAACAGCTTGGCAAAATAGAGCGCCGCCAGCACCGCCTGCGGCTCTTCGCATTCGGCGATCAGCATGCGGATCGGCGCATCGGCATCGATATGACTCAGGATCTGCGCCATCGCCAGAAACTGGCGCACCGCCGTGGTGCTTTCGATGGCCAGCGCGGCAAAATTGCTGCGCAGTGGCGTTACCTCAGCCAGAAGGTCGCGCAGCCGGTTCAATGCCGCGCCACTGGCCAGGTCGAGGCTGTTGTCGGGGTCGATCCGCCGCCGGATCGCATTCAGCAATTGCGCGCTGTTCACCCGGAAATGGACCCACCCCATGCCCAGCCCGTCGGCACGCATCGCGCTTGCGACCACCAGCAAGGCCCGCGCCGTTGCATCGTCCGCCGTCGCTGCCAGCTCCTCTATCGCGGCGATGACCGGCGCCAGCGACAGCAATTTGCCGTCGTCGTCGGCAGTCAGCCGGTTGGCGACGGCGGACAGCGCGGCAGGATCGTCGATCGGTCCGGCAAAGGCGGCGGCGCAGGCGCGGCTGTGGACAGCGGCGGCATCGAGCCGGGCAATCACACCGCTTGTCCCGTCGATCGCGGCCAATGCCGCAGCATAGCGTTCGATCCGCAGCGCCTTCTCGACCAGCCGGTGGCGGATGCTGGTCCACCAGCCGATGTCGGTGCGCCCGTCCATGTCGTACCCGACCCAGGTGGCAAAACGGAACGGCAGCGGTTTCAGCTTGCGCCAATGGCCGGGCCAGTGCCGCGCCGCCACGCGATAGATGGTATCGACCATCCGGTCGCGCGCACCCTGGGCGTTGGCCATGGTGTGCAGCACGTCGCGATGTTCGCTGGCCAGCGTCACCGTCTCGCGCGGACTGGTGATCACGCACATCGCCGGGCCGACGGCATCCTGGCCCGCCGCCAGCGCCACTGCATCCGCTTCGGCGGGGCTGAGCAGGAACGTCGGATGGCCAGTGAACACCACATGCTGCATCGGTCGCGCCCAGCGGGCTGAAAATCGCGCAAAATCGCCCGTCGCCGCGCTCTCCTCGACCAGCGTTTCCAGGGCGGCATCGTTCGCGCCCTCGTCCATTGGCGCGATCAGCGCATTCAGCCGCTGCGCCCGGCTCTGCAACGCCTCGCAGCCCAGCTCCTCGACCAGCCCGGCGACTGCCACCAGCGACAATGTCCCACTTTCGATTTCGCGGCTGAGGTCGAGCCCGAGCTGGAACACCGGATTGAACAAGGGGGTCATCGCCGTCAGGCGGTGATGCTCGCCCAGTCGCGCCCGAAGATCGTCGGTCATTGCCTCCCCTCCCCTTCAGAGCAAGGACATGGGGTGGAACGTGTCGGTAAGAACTGCTCCATCCAGACACACCCCACCCCGACCCCTCCCTTGAAGGGGAGGGGCTCTATCACACAAAGCCTGCCGCTTGCCGCGCCGATGCCTCTATCGCTTCGATATCGGGCTTTCCGCGCGGCACCAGCCAGCTGCCCCCGACGCACAGCACCGGCTCCAGTGCCAGCCAGTCGCGCGCCGTCTCGCGGGTTATCCCGCCGGTCGGGCAGAATTTTACCCCGCCGAATGGCCCGGCCAGCGCTTTTAAAGCGGCGCGCCCGCCACTGGTTTCAGCAGGGAAAAACTTGAAATGCGACAGCCCCATGTCCAGCCCGCGCATGATATCTCCGGCATTGGCGATGCCCGGCAGAAACGGCACACCGCTGGCCACCGCAGCACGGCCCAGCGCTTCGGTCAGCCCGGGCGATACGATGAACTGCGATCCGGCATCGATCGCCGCTGCGAGGTCGGCGGGGTTGAGTACGGTGCCCGCGCCGACGATCGCACCGGGCACGCGGGCCATCGCGGTGATCGCGTCGAGCGCACAAGCCGTCCGCAATGTCACCTCCAGCACCCGCAGGCCGCCCGCGACCAGCGCCTGCGCAACCGGCACGGCATGTGCGACATCGTCAATCACCAGCACCGGGATTACCGGCGACATCTGCATGATCGCGGCGATATCGGCGGTCATCGGTTGTTCTCCCGAGCAAAGGCGGCAGCCGCGCCGAACAGGCCGGGTTGCGGGTGGGTGATCAGCTTTACGGGGATTGCAGCCATCATCGCCTCGAACCTGCCCTTGGCGCGAAACCGTGTCGCAAAGCCCGATGTCAGCAGCGCATCCTTGATGCGCAGGCCAAGTCCCCCGGCAATCACTACCCCGCTGCCGCCCCTGCGCCAGTGCGACATCGCCCGCCACGCTGCCCAGCGCCATGCAGAACCGGTCCACGGCGGCGGCGGCCAGGCTGTCCTCGCCCGACGTTCCCATCTGCCACAGGGTCCTGTCATCGAGCGCATGCACCGCGCGGTCCTCGATCGCGGCAAGCGTCTGGTAGATATCGACGATACCGGGGCCGGAAACGATCCGTTCGACCGATACCCGCCGGTGCCGCTGGCGCAGCGCCTTCAGCAACGCGTCCTCGATGGCATCCAGCGGCGCAAAATCCACATGCCCGCCCTCGGTCGCCTGCACATGATAGGCACTGGCTCCATCGGCATCGCGATGCCGCAGGATATGCGCCACGCCCAGCCCGGTGCCGGGGCCGACGATGCTGATCGTGCCGACCTCGGGCAACGGCCTGTCGGGTCCGGCCAGCCGCGTGAAATGATGCGGCTCGGCCTGGGCCACTGCATGGCCTACCGCCTCGAAATCATTGACCAGCACATGCGCGTCGACGCGCAGTTTTTCGCCGATCAGCGCCGGCCGGATGATCCACGGGTTGTTGGTCAGCTTGATCACGTCGCCGCGGATCGGGCTAGCCACCGCTATCGCTGCCGCGCGCGGCAGATTGCTGCCGGTCTGACGGGCGAAATCCTCCCATGCGGTTTGCAAACTCGCATGCTCCGCCGTCTTCAGCGTCAATGCCTCGTCCAGTGAAACCACCTTGCCGCCAGCCACTTCGGCCAGCGCAAAGCGCGCGTGTGTCCCGCCGATATCAACTGCAACGATGCTGTCACTCATGCCAGCTCACCCCGTCGCGTTCGGCGAGCGCCACCGCCGCCGAAGGCCCCCAGCTGCCCGCCGTATAAGTTTTGGGCGTCAAACCGCTTGCGACCCAGCCGGTGCGGATCGCATCGACCCAGCGCCATTGTGCCTCAACCTCGTCGCGGCGCACGAACAATGTCTGGTCGCCCTCGATCAGGTCGAGCAGCAGCCGTTCATAGGCGATCCGCCGCTTCGGTCCCGCAAAGGCATCGGGCAGGGAGATGTCGAGCGGCACTTCGCGCAGCCGAATGCCGCCCCGGTCGAGCCCCGGCACCTTGACCATCACCGACAGGCGGACATTTTCGGCGGGCTGGATGCCGATGATCAGGCGGTTGGGCAGCGACGATGCGCCCGATGCGGCAAAAATGCTGTGCGGCACGCATTTGAACTGGATGGCGATCTCGGTCTTGCGTTCGGGCAGGCGCTTGCCGGTGCGCAGGAAAAACGGCACGCCTTTCCATCGCCAGTTGTCGATATGCGCCTTGATCGCCACGAACGTCTCGGTGCCGCTGTCCTTGCCCAACTCCTCGTCATATCCTGGCACAGCTGCGCCGCTGATCGCGCCTGCGCGATATTGACCGGTCACGCTGTCCCCGGGCAGCAGCGGGCGCAGGTTCCTCAGCACCTTGACCTTTTCGTCGCGGATTGCGGTCGCATCGAATTTTGCGGGCGGCTCCATCGCCACCAGCGCAAGCAGTTGCAGCATGTGGTTTTGCACCATGTCGCGCAACGCGCCCGTCCCATCATAGAATCCGGCGCGCCCTTCGAGGCCCACCGTCTCGCTGACCGTGATCTGGACATGGTCGATATGCTGGGCATTCCAGAGCGGCTCGAACAAGATGTTGGCGAACCGCAATGCCAGCAGGTTCTGAACCGTCTCCTTGCCCAGATAATGGTCGATCCGGAATATCCGGTCTTCGGAAAATAATTTTGCGACGGCATCATTGATCGATGCGGACGAGGCCAGATCGGTGCCCAGAGGCTTTTCGAGGCCGATGCGGACATTGTCGCCGGCCAGCCCTGCGGATGCGAGACCGGCAATCGTCGCCTCGAACAGCGACGGTGCGGTCGACAGGAATATCGACAGCCCGGATGCGACCGTCCCGACCTTGGCCGCCAGCTCGGCAAAGCCGTCGATCGCCGATGCATCAAGCGGCTGATAGCCCAAACGATCGAGAAAGCTGGCGATGGTCGCCTCGTCAATCTGTCCGGCGGGCAGAAACTCGTCGAGCGCGGTTCGGGCAAAGGCGCGGTAGCTGGCATCGTCATGCGCCGAACGCGCGGTGCCGATGATCTTCAAGTCGGCACTGATCAGCCCATCGGCATGCAGCGCCGCGAGACTGGGCAACAGCATCCGCCGTGCAAGATCGCCGGTAGCGCCGAACACTATCAGCCGGTCGGAAACGAATGGCATGCGAAAAGGGTCTCCTACTGCGGCAACCTGTTAGTCGATAACCTCCCTAACGCAACAAGCTTGCGCCGTTCAATGCAATCGATTGCATCCGCTCACATTCGTATTCAGCCGATCCCTGAGTCAAGCAGGCAGGCGATCAGGGGGTCACCGTCCGGTTGCGATATGCGTAAAGTCCGTAGGCCGCGATGATGACATAGCAAAGCGCGGGAATAATCAGCGCAAGATACAGGCTGCCAAATGCGTCCGCGGCAAGGCCGGTGAGCGGAGGAACAATCGCACCCCCGACAATTGCAACATTGATGATGCCCGATCCGTCGGCAGCACGCGAACCCAGACCTTCGCAGGCCAGTGTGAAAATCGTCGGAAACATGATCGAGTTCATCAGGCCGATGGCCAGCAGGCTGTAGCCCGAGATTGCGCCGCTGGTGTTCGCCGAAACGATCAACAGTGCGATCACGGCCAGGGCATTGAACGCCAGAACCTTGCCCGGACTGACGACCCGCAGGACCGCCGATCCGATGAACCGGCCGATCATTGCGCCGCCCCAGTAATAGACGATCATGTCGCCCGCCGATTGCAGCGTCAGCCCCATGACGCCGGACTGCATCAGATAATTGACGATCAGCGAACCGATTGCGACTTCGGCACCGACGTACAAAAAGATGCACAGCGCCCCGAACGAAAAACGCGGCCGGTTCAACAGCGAAAATCCGCCGAATATCGATCCGGGCTCGTGGCGTTCCTGGGCGAGCGCGTTGCGGAACAGCCATACCACGCCTGCAACCACTGCCAGTGCGGCAGCGAGCCCGAGATAGGTGTTGACGATGACATTGGTCTCGGCCGTGCGATAGGCATCAAGTGCAGCGCCCGTCAGGTCCGACGCATTTACGCCGGCCAGGCTTCCGAGGATGAGAACAGAACCCACGGCAGGAAATATCGTGGTTCCAAGCGAGTTGAATGCCTGCGCAAAGGTCAGGCGGCTGGACGCTGTCTTTGCCGGACCGAGCAGACTGATCAGCGGGTTGGACACGACCTGAACGATAACCACGCCGCTGGCCAGTATGAACAGTGCGAACAGGAAAACCCCGTAGGTCGCGGTCTGCGACGCTGGAATGAACAACAGGCAGCCCGCCATCATGGTCAGCAGTCCAGCCACTGCCGATCGCATATAGCCAAGCCGCTTGACCAGCGCTGCGCCAGGCAGGCCGACCACGAAATAGGCTGCGAAAAAGGCCGATTGAACCAGCATTGCCTGAAAATAGCTGAGCGTGAACAGCTCCTTCAGTTTCGGGATGATGACATCGTTAAGGCTCGTGATACCCCCGAAGATGAAGAACAGCGCGAATACGAACAGCTGCAATCCGGGCGCGTTGATTCCGTCTGCGTCGCTTCTCGACAGTCCCGCTGCTGGTGCGACCATGATCGTTTTTCCCCTTGTGAAATTTTCACGCGGCCATCGCGCCGAGTGCATAGGCGTGGTCGCCAAAATTGCGCGAGCAGCGTTCGATGAAGTCGTCGGTTGCCACCAGATCGGCGATAGCCAGGCCCGCCTCGGGCGGCTGCAGCTTGGCATCGTCTGGATAGGTGCCATAACCGGCCAGCAGGCAATGCCATGACAATGCCGGATAATAGCCGCCGATACCAAGCCGGGCGATCTCTGTCTCGAGGTCGGCACCGGTAAACCACGCCGTCATCACTGCTTTCAGATTGACCGACAGCGTCTGGTTGGCCGCATTATCCCGCCAATAGGCGGTGTCGGTGCGCCGGTTCATCCGATAATGGCAGACAATATAGTCGCGGATGCCATCATAGCGCGCATTGAGGCTGTTGTTGAACCGGTCGCGTGCCTCAGCCTCGCCTTCTTCATGCGCGACGAGGAACCCCTCGACTGTCGCCTGCACGATATGCAGCGCAGTGGCTTCGAGCGGTTCGATGAACCCCTGGCTCAATCCGACCGCGAGGCAATTGCCGACCCAGCTGCGCGATACCCGCCCGACCTTCATCGACAGGTGTCTTGCCTCGGTTTGCGGAGACGCGCCGATATGCTCGCGCAATTCGGCCTCGGCGGCTTCGGGCGTCAGATAGCGCGAGGAATAGACATAGCCATTGCCATAGCGATTGGTCAGCGGGATTTTCCACGCCCAGCCCGCCGACAGGGCGGTCGCCTGCGTCTCGCACGACAACGTCGCATTTTCGCGCGCGGTCGGCATCGCGACCGCGCGATCGTTGAACAGATTGTCCGCAAATGGCAGGAACGGCTCGCCCAACGCTTGTTGCATCAGCAGACTGCGAAACCCGCTGGCATCGACAAACAGCTCTGCGGCGATGCGTGTCCCGTCGCTGGTGGTAACCGCGGCGATCGATTGCGCATTGGCCAGTTCGACATCGGCGATGGTCGCTTCGCTGTGGACGACGCCCAGCGTATCGACCGCGTGGCCACGCAAAAACTGCCCGACCAGAACCGCATCGAAATGATAGCCATAGCCGATGCGGAAAGGAAAATTGTCGCGCGCCACCGGGCACAGCCGGTCGCGCGCCAGCCGTTCGGCGAGAAAGAAGCGGTCGGGGTGGGCCCAGACATCGCGACCGGTGCGGCGTGCACGGGTACGAAAGAAAAAATCGGGCGCGGTATGCACGTCGAGCGCGGTCGGAAAGGGGTGAAAATAGCTTTCATAGCCGGGCCGCTCAGACCAGCCGCTGAACCGGATACCCGCCTTGTAGGTCGCATTGCAGGCGGGCATCCAGGTCCCCTCGGCAATGCCCAGCGTGTCGAAAAATGCCTTGAGCTGCGGGGTCGATCCTTCCCCGACCCCGATGATGCCGATCTCGGGGCTTTCGACCACAGTGACTATGGCCTTGTCGCCCCAATGCCGTGCCATGAGGCAGGCCGCCATCCACCCGGCCGTGCCGCCGCCGACGATGACGATCCGGATCGGGGCATTGATCACCGCCGCGTACGGCCGGTCAGCGGCGTCAGCCGGACGGCGGTGCCGCCGCCCGGTGCCATGCGAAAGGCCAGCCGGTCGGCAGCCGTGACGACGCGCTGCTCGATGACGATCTGGCTGCGCGTATCGCGGCGATAATCGGCGTCCGGCCCGTCTTTGTAGAGGGTTGCCGTATAGCGCTGCCCGGCGTCGAGAAAATCGAGCGCCACATCAAAATCGCGTGCTTCGCCATTGGTGATACCACCGACATACCAGTCCGCGCTGTCGCGATCCTTGCGGCGGAACAGCGCATATTCGCCGACCGCGCCATCGATCAGGCGGCTGTCCTCCCAGTTGGTCGGCACGGCGGCAATGAACGCCAGCTCACGAGGGAAGCGGGCGAGATTTTCGATACGGTCCGCCGCCATCTGGATCGGCGAATAAAGCGACAGATACAGCGCAAGCTGGCGTGCCAGCGTCGACGCCATCGGCCGTCCGCCGCGCCCTTCGAGGCTGAGGACGCCTGGCGTATAGTCCATCGGTCCCGACAGCATGCGGGTATAGATCAACGTCGGTTCATGGTCGATCCCGTTCCCCGGTTCGCCCCAGGCGTTATATTCCATCCCGCGCGCGGCTTCCCGGCTGACCCAATTGGGATAGGTGCGCCTGAGGCCAGTATCCTTGATGGGTTCATGCGGGTTGACCGCGATGCGGTTGCGCGCGGCGGCTTCGACGACGCGCAGATGGTGGCGCGACTGCCATTGCCCATCGTGCCATTCCATCTGCAACGATCCGTCAGGGTTGCGCCCGGCGATCACCCCGCCAGCATCGGCGACATAGCCCGTCTTGACGCTGTCGATGCCCAGCCGCCCATAAAGCGCCATGGCATCATCCAGCTGCGCGTCATAATTGGCGCTGTTCGCCCCGGTTTCATGATGGCCGATCAGCCGGACGCCGCGCTGGCGGGCATAAGCGGCGAGTCCCTCGAGATCGAAATCAGGCGTCGGCTGGGTAAAGCTGAATGCATCGCCGGTGCCGAACCAGTTGCCATCCCAGCCGATATTCCAGCCCTCGACCAGCACGCCGCGAAAGCCATGTCGTGCCGCGAAATCGATATAGCGCCGGGTATGTTCGGTGGTTGCGCCATGGCGCGGTCCTTGCGCCCAGCTCCAGTTGTCGAGATGCATGTCCCACCAGATGCCGATATATTTATACGGCACGACCCAGCTAACATCGCCAAGTTTGTTCGGTTCGTTGAGGTTGAGTTCAAGATCGCTTTCAACCAGCCCTGCGGCGTTGCCGGCAATCCGGATGGTCCGCCATGGCGTCGGGAACGGCGCGGCACGGGTTACGCGCGCACCGGTACCGGATGGAGACAGCGTGCCGCGAAAGCGCAGGCCCTCGGCCCGCCGCAGCCACATTCCCGAATAATCGACGAGTGCGGCCTCATGAATGGCCATATGCGTGCCATCGGCCAGCCGCATGGTGATCGGCGTATGCGCGGTCGATACGGCATCGATCGCAGTCCGGTTGTAGACTTGTTCGTAGCGGTTCCAGTCGCCGCCCATGATCCACCATGCGGTTCCCGCCGCCCCGGCCTCGCTGGCGATGGTGAATTCGGTCAGTTCATCCTGGATGCGCACCGTGCCCCAGCCCGCCCCGAATTCGTAGCGAAAGCCGATGCCGTCGTCGAACACGCGAAAGCGAACGACGATCTCGCGCGGCGCGGCGATCAGCGTGCTCCCGGCCAGCGGCTGCTGCCGCAGGGTTACGGCAAGTTCGTTATAATGGTCGCGGACGAAACGCCGCTCGCCCCACGGCAATTCCCAGCGGCTGTCCGCGCTTGCAACAGTATGCGCGGCGATGGCGACATTGCGATCGAAGGCGAGGGCATCGGTAAACAGAAAGCCGAGGCGGCTTTCGGCGATCAGCGGCTGGCCGTTGCGCGTCACGCGATACCAGGCGCGCCCTTCGCCTGTCGTCCCGGTATAAAGGACGATCGTGCCATCGGGCGATGCGACGCTCAGCGGTGCCGCCTGTTGCGCCGCCGCCGGGATCGCGAAGAACAGCGCGCACAGCGCCAGCAGCAGGGCCTTCATCGGACGAGCTCCGCAATAACGCCGCTATAGGGCGGCAGGGATGCCAGCGACGCATCGTTGACCGCATCGAGGAGCGACCATGCGCCAGCGGGCGGCACCCAGGTTGCAACCGCTGCGCCCATGTTGAATGCGCAGACGACTGTCTGATGGGCATCGACACGAGTGAATATCAGCACATGCGCATCGGCCCTGACGATCGTCAGGTCGCCCCAGCTCAGCGCGGCGCTCCGCTTGCGAACAGCGATCAGGCGGCGAGTGATTTCGAGCATCGATGCCGGGTCGCCATCCTGCCGCGCCACCGCCAGCGGGCCATGATCCTCGCCGATCGGCAACCATGGCGTGCCGTGGCTGAACCCGCCATTGGGGGCGTTGTCGCTCCACACCATCGGCGTGCGGGTGCCGTCACGCGACAGCGTCAACGGCCAGTTGGCGATCGCTTCAGGATCGCGCAACGCCTCGAACGGGATGTCGACCTGGGTCAGCCCCAATTCTTCGCCCTGCCACAGGATGATATTGCCGCGCAGCGCAACAAACAGCAGCATCGCCATCCGCGCAAACGCATCGCGATGGCCGTCCGGTGCCCAGCGGCTGATCCAGCGCGGTGCGTCATGATTGGAAAAGGCCCAGCTGGGCCAGCCGATACCGTCGCCCGATGGCCATTGCTCGATCGCTTCGCGCACCACGGACGGGGTTAGCGCATCGGCATAGAGAAAGTTGAAGCTATAGGCGCTGTTGAAATGATCGTCGCCGTGGGTGAATGCCTTCATCTCCACTTCCGCTTCGTCACCGCCCACCTCGGCGACAGTGAAAACGGCGTCATAATCGTCCATTTCAGCGCGCAAGCGTCGAATGAAAGCCGGGATCGCGGCATGGCTCTGATTATATTTCTTGAGCTGGAAATCGAACGGCCGGCTGCGCAGCTTGCCCGTGTCGGGCGCTGGCGGATTATCCCGCAGCGCAGGATCATGCATTGCGAAATTGATCGCATCGACGCGGAAACCGTCGACGCCGCGGTCCAGCCAGAAGCGCGCCACAGCGATCAGCGCGTCCTGAACCGCCACATTGTGACAGTTGAGCTGCGGCTGTTCCTTGAGGAAATTATGCATATAATATTGGCCGCGCCGGGCATCCCATGTCCATGCCGGCCCACCGAACACCGATTGCCAGTTGCTCGGCGGCGATCCGTCGGGCTTGGCGTCGGCCCAGACATACCAGTCGGCGTGGGCGCCGGTGCGACTGGCGCGGCTGTCCATGAACCAGCGGTGCAGGTCCGATGTGTGGGCATAGACCTGATCGATCAGCACGCGCAGGCCCAGCGCATGGGCCCGGGCAACCAGCGCATCGAAATCGGCGAGCGTGCCGAAAATCGGGTCAACGTCGCAATAATCGGCGACGTCATAACCAAAATCCCGCATCGGGCTGGTGAAAAAGGGTGACAGCCAGATCGCATCGACGCCCAGCCCGGCGATATAGTCGAGCCGCGCGGTGATGCCCGGCAGGTCGCCGATGCCATCGTCGTTGGAATCGGCAAAACTGCGTGGATATACTTGGTAAATGGTCGCGCCGCGCCACCAAGGTGCGGCGTGTGCCCCCGGTGCCACTTTCGCAACCTGTCCCGACACGTTCATTGCGCATTCTCCGCAGCGCAGATCATGGAGCCAAAGGCCGGCAATGCGACGGCCAGGCTGCCGGGAACGCGATGCGTCGCAGGACAGGCGCCGGTCAAGGCGGTAAAGCGCGTCGATGTCCGTTCGATGATGACATTGCGCGTGATGAGAGCACCGGACGTGTTGAACACCGCGACGATTTCCCGGTTGGTCGCAGGGTCGAACCGCGAAAAGGCAAACAGGCCGGGTGCCGCTTCGTAATTGCGGATCGTCAGACGCCCGCGCGTCAACGCCGGATGCGCGCGGCGCATACGGGCGAGATCGGCAATCCGGCGGTAGAGCGGGTGGGCGGTATCGAAATTGCCCACGGCAGTCGTCGCATCGGTACCAACCAGGTCATTGTCGTTGTAACTGGCTACCCGGCTGGCAAACATGTCCTCACGCGCGGCCTGATCGTTGCCGTCGCCGACAAACCCCTGTTCGTCGCCCGAATAGATGGTCGGCACGCCGCGGCTGGCGAACATGATCGCATTGGCAAGCTCGATACGCGCCATCATCTCGGCATCGTCGGCATCGGGATTGGCCTGGCGGACGAATGTCGCGAACCGCCCCATGTCATGATTGCCCAGGAAGATCGGCAGGGTGCGCGCCATCGCTTCGCCGCCTTCATAGAGGGCATCGCCTGCGAACAGGCGGTCGAACAGCGCGGGGCTCTCGCCACCCGCCACGGTCGCGCGGACCGTTGCCTGAAAGGCAAAGTCGAGCACTGCAGGATAGCGATCGACGCGGGTAAAGCGGGCGATGCTGCCGGGGTCGCTGTCCTCGATCGCGACTTCGCCAAAGATCGTGAAATTGGGAATGCCGGCGGCGCGCGCACGGGCAAGGATCGCCGGATTGAACGCCTGCCAGAATTCCGGATTGACATGGCGCGCGGTGTCGATGCGGAACCCGTCGATGCCGAACCGGTCGATCCAGCTGGCATAAATGTCGATCATCCCGTCGATGACTGCCTGTTGGCCGGTCGCCAGATCGTCGAGCCCGACGAAATCGCCATAGACGCTGTTCTCGCCGAAAAATGTCGTGTTGCCGCGGTTGTGATAATAGCGCGGATCGTTGAGCCAGGCCGGGCGCTTCACGTCGCGCTCGGCGGCCGGAACGACAGGCGTGTAGGCGGCATCGGGGTAATCGGCGATGCTGCGATAGGGAAAGTTCTGCGCCGCGCCTTCGGTGTAGGAAATGACATCGGCCGTGTGGTTGGCTATGATGTCCATATAGACCTTCATGCCGCGCGCATGCGCCGCATCGACAAAGGCGCGGAACTCCGCCTCGGTGCCGAAATGCGGATCGACGGTGGTAAAATCGGTCACCCAATAGCCGTGATAGCCTGCGCTTTCCTCGCCCGGCCCGCCTTGCACCGGCTTGTTCTTGAAAACCGGTGCAAACCAGATCGCGGTCACGCCCAGCCCTTCGATATAGTCGAGCCGGTCGATCAGGCCGCGCAAGTCGCCGCCATGGTAAAACCCCTTGTGCGTCGGATCGAACCCATGCTGCAGCGGCCCGCCGCGCACGCCGCCTGTATCGTTCGACCGGTCGCCATTCTCGAACCGGTCGGGCAGGACGAAATAAATCACCTCATCTTCGGGCAGGCGGGCACGGACATCAGCCAGCGGGACCGGCGCGACGGCCGCGGTCACCGGGCCAGTCGCCGCGCGGTTCTGTGCGGCGGCGCAAGTCGGCAATGCCAGCGATGCCGCGGCAAGGACAAGGGCAATGCGGGCTGTCATGCGGCGGCTCCTGCGGTTTTGCATGGCGATATGGCGGCGGCACAATGGCTGGCAATGAAATCGGCGTGTGCGGGCATTGCCGATGCGCTGGCCGCCACCGACCGGCGCGTCGTCGCCATGAACCCGGCCAGCTCGGCGGGCGAAAGCTGGGCAGTGAGCGGATGGGGCGCGGCGGGCACTATCCCCTGGCCAATCAGCACCTGTTGCCATGCTGCTTCGGTGAACAATTCCTTGCCCTCCTGGACAATGCGTCCCTGCTCGCGCCACAATGCGATGCGGCTGGAAAGGCTGTCGGGTAAAATCATCGCGCGGCGTTCGGCCCAGAATGGCTCGTCGCGACCATTCGCCCAATAATGGAGAATGATGAAATCGCGGATCAGTTCGATCTCGTGCTGCGCATCGGCATTGAAGGCCGCGCGTTCGTGTGCGCCGGGATGGGGCACCGGCAACCGCTGCAACAGCCGCTCGATCCCTGTCTGGATCATATGGATGCTGGTCGATTCGAGGGGCTCGAGAAACCCTGACGCCAGCCCGATGGCGACGACATTGTGCGACCAGACCTTGCGGCGGCGGCCGGCGGTAAAGCGCAGCTGGCGCGGCTCGGCGAGCGGCTGGCCGGGCAGGTCGGCGAGCAGGATGGCGGCGGCTTCATCGTCCGACAGATGCGCACTCGAATAGACATGGCCGTTGCCGACCCGGTGCTGCAGCGGGATCTGCCACTGCCACCCGGCGCGCCTCGCGATGGCCCGGGTAAAGGGAACGGGGCTGCTGCGGTTGGTCGACGGCACCGCGAGCGCTCGGTCGCAAACCAGCCATTCGCTCCAGCTTTCATAACCGGTGGCCAGTTCATGTTCGATCAGCAGACCGGTAAACCCCGAACAATCGACAAACAGATCGCCGGTTATGCGGCGGCCGTCGTCGAGCCGTACGGCGGCGATGTCGCCAGTTTCGCCATTGCGCTCGGCACCGGTTATGCGGCCCTCATGACGGCTGACACCGCTCGCTTCGGCATGGCGACGCAAAAAGGCGGCATAAAGCGCGGCATCGAAGTGGAACGCATAATGATGCGCCCCGGCCGGGGCAGGGCGGGCCGGGTCGGGCCGGGTGAAGCGTCTGGCATAGCCCGCGACCGCCCCAACGGCATAGGCGTCGAGCGAGTCTTCATCTGGCGCGTCATGTTGCTGCGCCGCGAGCCAATAGTGATAAAAGGGCAAAAGGCCCAGATTGCGCCCGACCGTGCCGAATGCATGGCTGTAGCGATGGTGCGGATTGCGCCAGCCTTCGAAAGCGATGCCAAGTTTGAAACTGCCCTGGGTTGCCGCGACAAATTCATTCTCGTCGATGCCCAGCGCCGCGTTGAAATGATGGATTTGCGGGATTGTCGCTTCGCCGACACCGACCGTACCGATGCTGTCAGACTCGATCAGATTGATCGTCCAGCCGCGCCGCAAAAATCGCGACAGCGCGGCTGCGGTCATCCAGCCGGCGGTGCCGCCGCCGACAATGGTGATGATGCGGTCTGGACTGTCTGTCATTGTCCTGCCCCCGGAAAAGAGAACGCCCCTGCCAGCACATAGACTGGCAGGGGCGCTTCCACGACCCGGATTAGAACCGGTATGTGAACCCGGCGATGAACCGCCGACCGTAGATTTGATAATCCAGCACTTCCAGAGGCCTTGCGGTCGATGCAACCGACGCAAATCGCTCGTCGGTCAGGTTTTGCCCCTGAAGATAAAGCGACAGTCCGTCGAGCGCGCTGTCATCCTGGAAGTCATAGCCGATCTGCGCATCGACAATCAATTCGCCGAGCGCGCGACGGCGAGTTTGCGAACCGCCGAATCCGGTGAAATCGCCGACGAAGGTCGAACGATATCGCACGCTGCCTCGGGCATTGAACCCCCACCGTTCGAAATAGGCTGTGCCGTTTGCGACCCACTTCGAATAACCGGGGATCGATGACAGCGTGCCGGTCGTCGCGTCGTTGATGCTCGATTTGGTATAGCCAACCCCGCCCGTGACACCAAAGCCTTCAAGTGCCGAAGTCAGATTGACGAACGGGAAAGTGATGGCAAGTTCGCCGCCATACAGCTTGCCGCCGCTGGTGTTGACATTGGTATTCAAGATGCCGGTGGTGTTCGAGACTGGCGGCCCGGTGGGAGCCGGAAAGCCCGAGTAATCGAACAGGAACCGTCCACCAGAGATGAATGTGTCGATATCTTTGTAGAATGCCTGAAGCGCTATCACTCCGCCACTACCGAAATACTGCTCGACGTTAAGATCGAACCCGTTGGCGCGATATGGCCGCAACAGCGGGTTGCCCCCACCGCCGGATATGAAGGGCACGAACTCGCCGTTCGGGTTGTTACCCACATTCTGGTCGATGCCATAGCTGATGGCGATACGAAGGTCGTCCAGCCGGGGACGCTGAATCTGGCGAGATGCGCTGAACCGTATTACGGTGTCGCTATCCAGTCGCATCGTCAAATTGAGGCTGGGCAACACATCCCAATAGTTCACGCCAAGCGAGAGCGATCGCCCGACGCCGCCGGAGAAAACCAGCCCGCTCGATTCCTGATCCGTATTGATCGCCTGGACACCGATATTGCCGGTCAGTTCGCCTCCGTTGAATTCGTAGCCGAAATTTGCCTGAAGATAGGCAGTCATCAGATCTTCACTGACCTGATAGGCCTTGGCGCCGATATCGGGCGAGGTGTTGCGATCGAGCACCAGCACACCATCGGCGATCAACTGGCGCGGATCGTAGCTCACGACCGGCCCCAAGCCGAGATAGGACAGATTGGTCGGGCGGAGCAGCGCCGATGCCGGGATCGGCGCGATGGTTGCGCCACCCGGCAGGCCGACAAAGAATTCGTCAGGTGTCAGACTCTTGTCGCGATCGGTGTAATTCAGTCCGAATTGCACGCTGCGGACAAATCCGGTTTCGAACTCGCGCTCGACTTCGGCGCGATACTGCTTGAGTTCGTCTTCGACGATACGATTGTTGTAATAGCCGGTCTGGATGCGGCTGCCGCCCCAGCCCAGAGGATCGGTCAGCTGGATCAGCGCGGGGTTCGAATAATCGAGCGTCGGATCGAACACCGTGCCTGTCGGTCCGGAAACAAACGATATCCGGTCCTGCAAGCCATTATTGGCCCCATAGCCGGTGCCCGAATAGCTTTCGATCGACAGTTCGTTGCGGTCGGTCCGTGAATAGCCCAGATCAATGAAGGCATTCCAGCCGTCATCGCCTTCGTAGGTGGTGTTGAAACCGAACGAATAGAGATCGGCCTGGCGTTGAAAGCTGTCGTTGCGCACCACCCCTTCGACAGTGGGAAAGGTCCCGGAAACAACATGACCATTCTCGACGCGCGCGGTCGAGGCATCGAACGATGCGCCAAAGAAGCCGGGAATCAGACGTTCATCAGCGGGCGTGTTGGGATTGTCGCCATTGACCGAGAAACCGAGCGGCAGCTCAATTCCGCGTTTGGTCTGATCATCGTCGAAGTTGGAATAAAAGCCGTCAATCGTCACCATGACTTCGGGCGCCGGTTCCCATTGCAGGGTGCCGTTGATGCCATAGCGCTTGAGCTGGGTCGATGTGACGAACGATTTGGAACCACCGATCAGCGACGGGTTGGCAGCAGTGCCACCGCCAGCATAACCCCAGGCGTTGAACTCCTGAAGCTGATAGGGCTCGTCGACATAGGATGCAGCCAGCGCGATACCGATCGTGTCGTCAGCGAACTGATCGACATAGGTTGCATTGAACCGGTAGCCGATGTCTTTCGACCCTGCGTTCAACGCGCCCAGATCGGCATAGTTGACGCGGGCACCGACCGCGATGATGCGATCATTGACTTCGAGCGGGCGGATCGTGCGGATATCGATCGTGCCAACCAGGCCCTGGCCGACCAAGCTGGCGGTCGGTGTCTTGAACACATCGACCCGGCTGACGACTTCCGATGGATATTGATCGAACTCGACAGCCCGCGCATCGCCGGTCGACGTCTGTTCGCGTCCGTTGAGCAAGGTCTGCGAAAAGTCGGGGCCGAGACCGCGCACCGATATCCCGCTCGACCGTCCCGATACGCGCTGCGACGTGATGCCGGGCAGGCGAGCGATCGCCTCGCCGATCGAGGCATCGGGCAAACGGCCGATATCTTCGGCGGAGACGGACTCGACAACTTGATCGGCGTTGCGCTTCACGCCGACGGCGCTTTCGAGGCTGGCGGCAAATCCGGTGACGACAATATCGTCGCACAGCGTTGCTTCGTCATTGTCGCTGCATCCATCGACGACGGCGGCGTCTTGCGCGCTGGCCTGTGCCGACAGCATCAGGGCGGTGGCCAGTGCAGCGGCGCTGGCGGTACGGGCCAGGCGGACGTGTCCACGGATAGGTAACCGGTTCATGCTCTCTCCCCTTGACGGTTCATCCGGCCCTGTTGAGTGCGCGTTCGCACCCCCGGGTCGCGGCGGTTTTGTCAGCTTGTGGTAATGCGTGGCTTGCTCTGGCTTGTGAAGCTTGGCACATACGTATTCAAACGGGAGGAGCGCCCGGCAAGGGCCGTCAACGTGGCAGAAAAAGCGACATCTTTCGATATTGCGCAACTGGCCGGTGTCTCGCAACCCACGGTTTCGCGCGCGTTACGAGGTAGCCCGACAGTCAGTGAGGCAACCCGGCAACGGATAGAAGAAATCGCCCGGCGACTGAACTACAAGGTCGACAAGAACGCATCCAATCTCAGAAGCCAGCATTCGAACACGCTGGCGTTGCTGTTGTTCGAAGATCCCACCCCCGATAATTCGATGATCAACCCGTTCTTCCTGTCGATGCTGGGGTCGATCACCCGCACCTGCGCCATGCGCGGCTTCGACCTGTTGGTGTCGTTTCAGCAGCAGTCGTCCGACTGGCACACCGATTATGAGGACAGCCGCAAGGCCGACGGGCTGATCCTGCTCGGCTATGGCGATTATCGCGATTATGCGCAGCGGCTGGGGCAACTGGCACAGCAGGGCACCCATTTCGTCCGCTGGGGCGCGGTGCAGCCGGGTCAGCAGGAAACCGTGGTCGGCTGCGACAATGTCGAGGGCGGCCGTGATGTCACCGCGCACCTTGTCGAGCGCGGGCGTCGCCGGATCGCCTTCATCGGTACCGCTGGCAAGGGAAGCCCGGAATTTCGCGATCGCTATTGCGGGCACAAGGCAGCGCTGCGGGACGCGGGCCTCGTGCCGCTACCCGGGCTGCACGTCGATGCCATCAGCACCGAAGAATCGGGGCATGACGCCGCAGTCCGGCTGATGCGGCGCGACGTCGCGTTCGATGCGATCGTTTGCGCCAGCGACCTCATCGCCATCGGCGCGATTCGTGCGCTGGTCGAAAGCGGGCGCCGGGTGCCGGATGATGTCGCGGTCACCGGCTTCGACGATATATTGGCGGCCGGCTTCTGCAATCCGCCGTTGACCACCGTGACACAGGATGCACGCGCGGCTGGCGAACGGCTGGTCGACACGCTGATCGGCCTGGTTCGCAATCAGCCGGTGGAGAGCATCGTCCTCCCCGCCCGGATGATCGTCCGCGCCTCGAGCGGGTGAGCGCCTCAAGATATTTGCGGGCCGCGGCAGGGCGTAACAGCAATCAGCGCCCGACCAGCACCCTGTGGCCCCACGCCGGAATCGTCAGCCGTGTGTCCGCTGCTACCGTTACCGCACTGCCGTCGCGATAATCACTATAGTCCCCGGCAAACGGCCCGTCGGTAAAGCCGACATCCTGCGGTTCGGCGGAAAAATTGAACACGCCGAACACCTTGTTGCCGTCTTTTTCGCGGACGAAACTGAACACGCGCGGATGCGCACTGTTGACCACCGGCACCATCTCCGCGCCCCACTGGCCGTTGTGCAGCGCCGGGTTGGCGTCGCGAAAGGCGATGAGGCGGCGATATTCGGCGGCATTGGGATGCTCGTTCGTCGGCCAGACGATTGGGTCCTTCTCGAAAAATTCCAGCCGCCGCGCATTGCCCGCTTCCTGCCCGTTGTAGATCAGCGGGATGCCGTCGGCGATAAAGGTCAGCGCGGTGACATTGGCGAGCGCCGGGCCGAACAGTTCATATTCGGTGCCGTCCCAGCTGTTCTTGTCGTGATTGGACGTGAACAGCATCCGCATCGCGCCATGCGGCCATGCGGCATCGTCACTGCTGTAATAGCCGAACAGCCCGCCGACATCGCCTTCTCCGTTGCCAATCGCGTGCATCGCATTGTGCCAGTCCCAGGCGTAGCTGGCGTCGAAGGCGCGGCGGTGCAGTTCGGGATATTGCCACTCGGCGAGCATGAACACCGGTTTGATCGCGTCGAGTTCGGCGCGCGCATTGTCCCAGAAATCGGTCGGCACCATGCCCGCGACATCGGCCCGGTAGCCGTCGACCCCATATTCGCGCACCCAATAGGTCAGCGCCGACGTCATATACTGGCGCAATCCGGCCTGCTGATAATCGAAGTCGATGATGTCCGACCAGTCGAGCCACAGCGTCGGGCGGAAATTGCCGTTCCAGGTGCGGACATAATATTCGGGATGCTGGTCGCGCAGCGGGTTGTCCCAGGCGCTGTGGTTCGCCACCCAGTCGAGGATGACGCGCATCCCTTGTGCATGCGCCGCATCGACGAATGCCTTGAAATCCGCTTTGGTGCCAAAGTCCGGGTTCACGTCGAAATAGTCCCGCACCGCATAGGGGCTGCCCAGCGTGCCCTTGCGGTTTTCGACCCCGATCGGGTGGATGGGCATCAGCCACAATATGTCGACACCCAGCGCCTGCAACCGCGGCAGTTCCGCCATTGCCGCACGAAACGTGCCTTCTGGCGTGAATTGCCGGGTATTGATCTGGTAAATCACCGCATCGCGCGACCAGGCGGGGTTGGTAAGCTCGATATAGGGTCGCGGCTGGTAACGGGCCGCAACCGGTGGTGCGGTCTGCGCCGCTGCGGGGGCGGCAGTCAGCGCCATGAGGGCGGCTGTGATCAGGGAATAGTTCGGCACTTCACTCTCTCCTATTTTTGCCGGGAGGCTGCCGTGTCCGGGCATCCGATGCAATCGCGGCCGGTTGTGTATTCGTATGTGGCGCATTGCCCGGTTCGCCGCTGTCTGCCAGCACGGTGCCACGACAGGCGTGAAAACGCGCCGCGCACCGGGGAGAGAGATATGGACGCGACCGTAATGGTGCCGTCGACACGCATCGAAAAACCGCGTCAGGGCTGGGCAGGGCTGGTCGCCATCAGCCTCGGCTTCTTTGGCATCCAGATCGGCTTTGCGTTGCAGAATGCCAATATGAGCCGGATTTTCCAGACGCTCGGTGCCAGTGTCGAGGAATTGCCTGCCTTGTGGGTCGCCGCTCCGCTCACCGGATTGCTGGTGCAGCCGATCATCGGACATTATTCCGATCGCACATGGGGGCGCTTCGGTCGTCGGCGGCCCTATTTCCTTGCAGGCGCTGTCTTTGCCGCGGCTGCGATGGTCTATATGCCGCTCGCGCCCGTACTTCTCGCCGCCGCGCTG
>JANNMK010000123.1:0-2752 GCA_031397785.1 Sphingomonas sp.
GACACGTTCAAAGCGCTGATCGCCGCATCGGAGGAGCTGACCCACACCCGCGCCGAGGGTGAGCAAAAGGCGAGTCACCGGGTGATCGCCGACCATCTGCGCAGTTGCGGTTTCCTGATGGCCGATGGTGTGTTGCCGGCCAATGAGGGGCGCGGCTATGTGCTGCGGCGGATCATGCGCCGCGCGATGCGGCACGCGCATCTGCTCGGCGCGAAAGACCCGCTGATGCATCGGCTGGTGCCGAGCCTGATTTCCGAGATGGGCGTCGCCTATCCTGAATTGCTGCGCGCGCAGCCGCTGCTGGTCGAGACCTTCGAACGCGAGGAGACGCGGTTCAGGCAGACGCTCGACAAGGGGCTGAAGCTGCTCGACGAGGCGACGGTCGGCATGGGCAGCGGCGCGACGCTGGCCGGCGATGTGGCGTTCAAACTCTATGACACCTTCGGCTTCCCCTATGATCTGACCGAAGATGCCCTGCGCCCGGCTGGCATTGCGGTCGACCGTGCCGGGTTCGATGCCGCCATGGCCAGCCAGAAGGCGGCGGCGCGCGCGGCGTGGAAGGGATCCGGCGCAAAGGCCAGCGACGACGTCTGGTTCGACATCGCCGAACGGGTCGGGGCAAGCGAGTTTACAGGCTATGCCGGCACCGCGGGCGAGGGCGAAGTCGTCGCGCTGGTTCGCGACGGAGCCGAAGTCACCGAAGCACGGGCAGGCGAGGCGGTGACGATCATCACCAACCAGACGCCTTTTTACGGCGAGAGCGGTGGGCAGATGGGCGATGCTGGAGCGATAGCCGGTGCCAGCGGGTTCGCAGCCACTGTCGGCGATACCGCAAAGCCGCTGGGGCGGCTGCATGCCCATATCGCGACGATCGAAGCCGGAGCGGTCAAGGTCGGCGATGCGGTCAAGCTGGCGGTCGATGCCGAGCGGCGGCTGCGGTTGCGCGCCAACCATTCGGCGACTCACCTATTGCATGCGGCGTTGCGCGAGCGGCTAGGCGGCCATGTGACGCAAAAGGGCAGTCTGGTGGCCGACGACCGGCTGCGGTTCGATTTCAGTCACAACAAGCCGCTGTCCGCGGACGATGTGGCGTGGGTCGAGGCCGATGTGAACGCGCAGGTGCGGCACAATGACGCGGTAACGACCCGGCTGATGACACCCGACGATGCAGTGGCGGCGGGTGCCCTGGCGCTGTTCGGCGAGAAATATGGCGACGAAGTGCGGGTGCTGTCGATGGGCAAGGCCAGCGATGCCCATTATTCGGTCGAGCTGTGCGGTGGCACGCATGTCGATGCGCTCGGCGACATCGGCCTGATTGCGATCGTCGGCGAAAGTGCGGTGTCGAGCGGCGTGCGGCGCATCGAGGCGCTGACCGGCGAGGCGGCGCGGCTGTATCTGAAAGGCCGCGACGAGGCGCTGAAGGCGGCGGCGGCGACGCTCAAGACGTCGCCTGACGATGTGCCGGAGCGGGTCGCGGCGCTGGCCGAAGCCCTGCGCAAGGCGGAGCGTGAGCTGGCCGAAGCGAGGCGGGCGATCGCCATGGGTGGCGGCGCAGGGTCTGCCCCGGCTGCGGCGGTCGAGGACATAAGCGGCATCGGTTTTCTGGCGCAGATCGTCGAAGGGCTCGATCCCAAAGCGTTGCGATCGACGGTGGACGAACTCAAAACCAAGGTCGGCAGCGGGGTTGCGGTGCTGGTCGCAGTCAATGACGGGCGGGCCTCGATTGCCGTGGGTGTCACAGCCGATGCTGTGGGCCGGGCCGACGCCGTCAGCTTGCTACGCGCCGGGGTTGCAGCGCTTGGCGGGCAAGGCGGCGGCGGGCGGCCCGATATGGCGCAGGGCGGCGGGCCGGATGGGGCGAGGGCAGCAGAGGCGGTTGCGGCGGTGCGGGCGGTTCTGGAAGTCCGCTAAGTCCACACCAAATTCGGGATTGTGCCATGTCGAAGTTCACCAGATTTGCGCCAGTCATCGTGGGCTTGGCGATCGTTTCCGCATGCGGTGAGAATGTCGACCAAGTGCGGGCGGAAAATGCCGCAGCCGATGCCATTCCGGCGGGCATTTATGGCAATATCGCGCTGAGCGAGGCCAGCGGCGGGCTGGCGGGATATGAGCTCAAACTGCCACAGGGCAGCGAGAGCGAGGCGATCCAGTTCGTCCGGTGCGACCAGAGTTGCCCGGCCTTGTCGGTCGTGCCGGTCCGGCGGGGGCTGAATGGCCTGTTTTTCGATGTGCCCAGTGCAGCGGGGCAAATGACCCCGGTGGCGCTGGAACGCACGGCGGACGGCGTGTCGATCAATGTCGATTGGGGCAACGGGCTGGAAACAGTGCCGCTGGTCAAGATCGAGCGCGAGTGGGGATTGCGGGTAGCCCGGGGGGAGTGAAGCCCGGCTTCGACCCCGGGACGATGCCCCTTGGCTGCCGGTCGATCATCGGTCGACGGCGACAGCACCCCCCACCTACCCCCCCCCTCAGCCTCTCCGTGTTTTTCGAGCCTTTCCCTGATGCGGGCATTGGCGGTGGACGGAAAACGGGGCTGGAGGGGGATTACCCCTCCACGCCCCTGATCTTGCCCCACGTGCGTGCGGCGGTGTAGCCGAGATAGCCGGTGCCGAACAACGCATAAAGTGGTTCGGGGATGCCGGCCAGATAGGCGTTCATACCGTCCGCGATGCCACGCGCCATGTCCGGGCGGACAGCGGCGATCAGCCCCATCGGAATGGCCCACAACAGCAGCGCATACATGACATAGAGG
>JANNMK010000160.1:0-6611 GCA_031397785.1 Sphingomonas sp.
CCTGCTCGGACGATGATCGGGTCGAACAACAATAATTTCACCCGCGCGCCCGATGGTCAGCCGACGCTGATCAGCCTCGACGATGCCAACACGCTGTTCCACGAATTCGGCCACGGCATCCATTACATGCTGCAGGACATCACTTACCCGGAGCTCGGCAACGTCCCGCGCGACTTCGTCGAATATCCCAGCCAGGTGAATGAAAAATGGCTGATGACGCCCGAAGTGCTCGACCGGTTTGCGCGCCATTACCAGACCAATGAACCGATGCCGCAGGCGTTGCGTCAGAAGATACTCGACAGCGACAAGTTCAACCAGGGGTTCGCCACCGTCGAATATCTCGCCTCGGCGATCATCGACATGCAGTTGCACAACCGCACCACCCCGGTGAGCGATATCGCCGCATTCGAGCGGGAAGCGCTGGCGACGCTCGGCATGCCGCGCGAAATCGTCATGCGCCATCGCCTGCCGCAGTTCGGCCACCTGTTCAGTTCCGATGGCTATTCGGCCGGCTATTACAGCTATCTGTGGTCGGAAACGATGGATGCTGACACCTGGGCCGCCTTCACCGAAGCCGGCGGACCATGGGACCGCACTGTTGCCGATCGCTTCCGCACCATGCTGCTGGCGACCGGCAACGAAACCGACCGTACAGAGGCCTATCGCGCGTTTCGCGGTCGCGATCCCGATGTCGGCGCGCTGCTGCGCAGTCGCGGTTTCCCGACGGAATAGCATCCCCTCGCCATCCCAAAAGCCAAGACCCCCGGGAAAGCAATTTCCCGGGGTTTGCTTTGCCGTTGACTGCGCCGCGCAATGATATAATTATGATATCATCTTAAGGGGAGCATGACATGGCGATCGATACAGCTACCGGGGCGCTGAATCGCAGCAGGGAAACGAGGGCAAACACCGCGAGCGGCTATATCATGCTGCTGGTCTGGCTGGTTTTGCTGGCGGCGGGAATATGGGGCACGGCCACACTGGTCGCGGGCGGCCCGTCGGGCATCATCGTCATCGGCCTGATCATCGCGGCGGTCGTCGGCCTCCTCATCCTGTGCGGTTTTTACATGATCAATCCCAACGAGGCGGCGGCGATCCAGCTGTTCGGCAGCTACAAGGGGACGGACCGCAGCGAGGGGCTGCGTTGGGTCTTGCCGTGGCTCACGCGCACAAAGATCGCGGTGCGCGCCAACAACGTCATCTCGCAGCAGATCAAGGTCAACGACCTGCGGGGCAATCCGGTCGAGATTGCCTGCCAGGTCGTATGGCGCGTCACCGACACCGCGCAGGCATTGTTCGACGTCGATGATTACAAGGAATTCGTTATGGCGCAGATCGAGGCTGCGGTGCGCACCATCGGCTCGCGTTATCCCTATGACGACATCGAACATAAGGAAGTGACGCTGCGCGGCAATCATGACGAGGTCGGCGTCGAACTCCGCGCCGCGCTGATCGAACGCCTGTCGGTGGCCGGCATCACCGTCGACGAATGCGGCCTTACCCACCTTGCCTACGCCCCCGAAATCGCCGGAGCGATGCTGCGGCGGCAACAGGCAGAGGCGGTCATTTCGGCGCGCGCCAAATTGGTCGAAGGCGCGGTGACGATGGTCGAAATGGCTTTGCAGCAATTGTCCGAAAAGAATGTCGTGCACCTCGATGACGAGCGCAAGGCGGCGATGGTCTCCAACCTGATGGTCGTGCTGTGCTCCGAGCGTGACACCCAGCCGGTGGTCAATACCGGGTCTCTCTACCAGTAAACGCGATGCCCCCGCCCGCCCGCAAACCATTCCCGCTCCGCCTCGACCCCAAATTGCACCGGGCGGTCGAGCGGGCGGCGGCGGGCGACCTGCGCAGCGTCAACGCCGAAATCGAATATCTGCTGCGCGAAGCGCTGATGCGCCGCGGTATCACCGTGGCGGTCAGCGACACGCCAAAGCGGGGCCGGCCCGTCGCAGACAAAGCGGACTGAAGATGGTCCGGCCATCAGGTCAGGGTGCGCCAGCGAACCCCGAAAGGAAGCTCGCGAGATTGGCGCCGAGCGCCTCGACTGCATAGCCGCCTTCCATGACGATCAGGCTTGGCAGGCCCAGGGCGGCAATATCGCTGGCGATGTCCGCATAATCTGCGGTTTCCAATGCAAAATGAGCAATCGGATCACCGACATAGGTGTCGGCGCCAAAACAGATCACCAGCAGGTCTGCTGCGAATGCGCGGATGGCATCGAGGCCTGTGCCGAGCGCTGCGCGATAGGGCTCCAGCGTCGTGCCGTGCGGCAGCGGCAGGTTGAGCGTTGCTCTTGTCCCCTCGCCCGATCCCCGCTCATCGGCATGACCCCAGTAAAAGGGGTAATCGCGCACCGGATCGGCATGAAGCGAGACAAACAGCGGGTTGGCAACCTCGTAGAAGATGTCCTGCGTGCCGTTGCCATGATGATAGTCGATGTCGAGGATCGCGACCCGCCGCCCCGCATCGACCGCCGCCTGCGCGGCGATGGCGGCATTGTTGAGATAGCAATAGCCGCCGAAATAGTCGCGGCCGCTGTGATGGCCGGGCGGGCGACACAGCGCGAGCGTGGTGTGGGCAGTGTGCGACAGCAACGGGCCAAGCGCCGAAAGCGCAACCTGCGCATTGGCGTAGATCGCAGGCCATGTGCCCTGTGCAATCGGGGTCGCCATATCGAAGGCATAACGGCCGATGCGCGCGTCGATTCGCTCGAGCGGCAAGTCCCGGCGGTGGCGGATCGGAAATACATAGGGGAAAACATCGCCGCTGCGCCCGGCGGCACGCCAATCCGCATGTGCGCGTTGCAGGAAAGCGACATAGTCGGCGTCATGGACCGCGAGTATCGGCGCGATGCCATGATCCGTGGCAGCGATGACCGGACCGGCCGCTGTCAGCAGCGCATCGAACCGCGCGGTCGTGTCTGCGCTGGAGACAAACGCACCATTGTGCAGTTCGACGTTGGGCACATGGCCGCGCTGGGCGGGATCGAAATAGGCCTGGATCATAGCCACATCCTAGCGACACGAACATCACGGGCAACCGCCATGGCTCACAAGGAGCGCGGGGCAGCCAGAATGATGCTGGGCGGTTGCCCGTGATTGGCATCATTGCTAGAGCCAATGACCATTCATGTCAGACACGCGCCCCATCAAAATCGCCCCTTCGATCCTGTCTGCCGACTTTGCCCGGCTGGGCGAAGAAGTGCGCGCAATTGACGCTGCCGGTGCCGACTGGATTCATGTCGATGTCATGGACGGCCATTTTGTCCCCAACATCACCATCGGTCCTGCGGTGGTTAAGGCCTTGCGCCCGCACAGCAGCAAACCCTTCGATGTTCATCTGATGATTTCGCCGGTCGACGCTTATTTGCGGGCATTTGCCGATGCCGGTGCCGACATCATCAGCTTCCACCCCGAAGCAGGGCCGCATGCCCACCGCACCGTGCAGTCGATCAAGGCGCTGGGCAAGATGGCCGGCGTCGTCCTCAACCCTGCGACGCCGGCAAAAATGCTCGACTATCTGATCGATGACATCGATCTGGTCCTGGTGATGAGCGTCAACCCCGGTTTCGGCGGACAAAGCTTCATTACCAGCCAGCTTCGCAAGATCGCCGCAGTCCGGTCCATGATCGACAAGAGCGGGCGCGACATCAGGCTGGAAGTCGATGGCGGTGTCGATGCCGTCACTGCACCTCTGGTCATTGACGCAGGGGCGGATGTGCTGGTTGCCGGTTCTGCGACTTTCAAAGGCGGAGCGGACAGCTATGCTGCCAATATCGCCGGTTTGCGCAACGGACGACTGCAGCTATGATCGAAGGGGCGGATATTGCACCGCCTTCCCGCGGGTTCGAACTGACCGCGCAAGAGCCTGCGCCGCCGCGCACCCACAGCCGCAACAACCCGCTGCGCGACATCGAACCGGTCAGCGAAGATGCCAATGATACCGTCGAAACAGGACGGCGGCTGATCCGCTTGTCTGACGATCGCGGTGCGAGCCTGACCGACCGCATTGCCGCCCGCTTTTACCGACTGACGTGGCGCACCCCGCTGCATGCGTTACGATTGCGCGGGCGGTTTCCGTTAAAGCTGCTGGGCATTCCCGATGACCCAATCCCCGGCGATTCGATGGCCGGCAAGGCGTTGCGCGCCGGCCATTTTCTGTTCCGCGGGCTGAAACTGCCAACCGCGCGGCTGGATTTCGCGGCGCTGGCGGCGCCCGACGCCTTTATCGACTATATTCACAGTTTTGCGTGGCTGCGCGATCTGGCCGAGGCCGGACCACGGGCCGATGTCGGGCCGATTGCCGAGGCCCTGCAGCGCCGCTGGCTCGATGCGCATGACGAAACCATTTCGGAGCCTGCATGGCGGCCCGACAATGCCGGGTGGCGATTGCTGTTCTGGCTCGCCTATGCGCCTGCCTTGCTTGCCAGCGACGATATAGTCCACCGGTCGCGGACCCTGAACGCCATTGCCCGCACCGCACGCCACCTCGATCGCACCGCCGAAAGCGCGCGTGCCGGTGTGCCGCAGCTGGTCGCCTGGGCAGGGGTCGTCGCCGCCGGGCTGGCGCTGCCGAATGGCGAGCCGCGTCGCGCCTTTGGCGAATCCGGTCTGCGCCGCGCGCTTCTGTCGTGTTTCTATGCCGATGGCGGGACGATCAGCCGGGCACCCGCCGCGCAGGCCGACGCGATCGCCGTGCTGTCGATGCTCGTCCGCGTCTATGGGCTGCGGCGAATGGAAGCGCCGGCGTGGATCGGCGAGACACTGGCGCTGGCCGTCCCTGCCCTGACCGGCTTGTCGCATGGCGACGGCGGGCTTGGCAGCTGGCAGGGCAGCGGGGCGATGTCCGCCGACAGGGTGACCGCCGTCGTTGCGGCAAGCGGGGTGCGGGCCCGGCCGCTGCGACAGGCGCGCGATTGGGGCTATCAGCGCCTGATTGCCGGCCGTGCGCTGTTGCAGGTCGATGCTGCGCCGCCGCCGGTGGCACGCGCGACCGATGCGGGCTGTTCGTCGACACTGGCCATCGAATTTTCGGATGGCCCGCACCGCATCATCGTCAATTGCGGTGGTGCGGCGCTGGCAGGCGCGTTGATTCCGACAGAACTCGCACGCGGTCTGCGCACCACTGCAGCGCATTCGACACTGACCCTGGCCGACCAGAATTCGACCGCGATCCTGCCCGACGGAACATTGGGAAGGGGCGTGACCGAAGTCGAGATCGACCGCCGCGAAATCGACGGCGCATCGCGGCTCGAACTCAGCCACGATGGCTATGTCAAACGTCACGGTTTTGTTCATCGTCGCCTGCTCATCCTCGCCAATTCGGGGCGCGAGCTGCGCGGTGAGGATATGCTGGTGCCGCAGGGCCGCAAGCGGCGGCATGACGGCCTGCCCTTTGCGATCCGGTTCCACCTCGGTCCCGATGTCGAACCAAGCATGACTGCGGACGGTCAGGCGGTGCTTCTGCGCCTGTCGGGCGGCGCGCTGTGGCAATTGCGCTGCGCAGGCGCCAGTGTGCGGATCGACGACAGCCTGTGGGTCGATGCGGAAGGGCGACCGAGCCCGACCTTCCAGATTGAACTGTCCGGCACCCTGCCTGCGGGCGGAGCGAGCATAGGCTGGCTGCTTCGACTGATCGGCTGAACGTCCAGAGCTTTTGAAAGGAATTATCGTGTCCGACCGCGTGACGATTCGCCGCGCGCTATTGTCGGTTTCCGACAAGAGCGGGCTTGTCGAACTGGCGAGCGCGCTTGCCGTGCAAGGCGTCGACCTCATATCGACCGGCGGCACGGCAAAGGCATTGCGCGATGCCGGCCTGACGGTGCGTGATGTCGCCGATCTGACCGGTTTTCCCGAGATGATGGATGGCCGCGTCAAAACGCTGCATCCGGCGGTGCATGGCGGTATTCTCGCGGTGCGCGGCGATGCGGGCCATGTCGCGGCGATGGACGCGCATGGCATCGCCGGCATCGATCTGGTGGTCGTCAACCTCTATCCATTTGCAGCGACGGTGGCACGCGGCGCGGCACGCGACGACATCATCGAGAATATCGACATCGGCGGCCCGGCAATGGTGCGGTCGGCGGCGAAAAACCATGCCGATGTGGCGATCCTTACCGATCCGGCTGACTATGCCGCCATCATCGAAAGCGGCACCACCGACCTCGCCTTTCGCAGGGCACTCGCCGCCAAGGCATTTGCCCACACCGCCACCTATGACAGCATGATCGCCAGCTGGTTCGGCTTTGCCGATCAGCAGCAGTTGTTTCCCGATACCCTGCCGCTGATCGCGCATGCACCGACCATATTGCGCTATGGCGAAAACCCGCATCAGCAGGCGGCCCTGTATCGCCCCGCCGGTCCGCACGGACGCGGTATCGGCCAGGCCGAACAGGTGCAGGGCAAGGAACTCAGCTACAACAACCTCAATGATGCCGACGCCGCATTGGAACTGGTCGCCGAATTTCGCGATGCCGGGCCAACCTGCGTCATCGTCAAGCACGCCAATCCATGCGGAGTCGCGACCGCCGACACGCTCGCCGGGGCCTACCGGGCGGCATTCGAATGCGATCATATCTCGGCGTTCGGCGGCATCGTTGCGCTCAACCG
>JANNMK010000206.1:0-1652 GCA_031397785.1 Sphingomonas sp.
GTGGCCGCCACAAAGCAGGACCCTATCCTCAATTCTCCCCATCGACTTGGGGATGGGCAGGAGGCCGCAAAGCAGGACACTATCCTCAATTCTCCCGATCGACTTGCGATGGGGAGGTGGACGCGAAGCGGACGGAGGGGCAGCGACCTGCCACCCCTCTCAGCCTTAAAAAACCCCGCTAACCCGGGCTCCGGGCTGCATCGGCGCGGCCACCAGACTGACCTCGACCAGCTCCAGCGACACCAGGTCGCGGGTCGCCTGCCCGCCCGGCCCTGCGGCCCCGCGCACCGCCTCGCGCACTCGGTAACCGAAACTCAGCCCGCTCACTGCGCCTTCGGCCAGCATTGCCGCCGCCTCGCGCGCGCAGCCACCGACCCCATCGACCACCGCCTCGATGCGCAGTCCTCGCGCGTCCTCCGCGATCGCCTGCACCGTGCCGATGCGCCGCGCGGGATCATGCTGCCACAGCAAAGGCAATGGCGCTCCCGCCCCGGCAAACGCGCCGCGTCGCACCACGTCCCCGCCCCGGTCGCGCACGTCGAACAGCGCGGCGTATCCGGCAAACTTCACCGCAACAAACTCCCTAACCCGAGCTTGACTGCAATTCCGACCAGCAGCAGCGCTAGGCAGCCGCGCACTGCCCAGTCGATCCCCGCCTTCCACGCGCTGCGCTTGGCATCGCGCCATGCACCCAGCAGTTCGCGCAATTCGGCCACATCGTCGCGCGCGCTTTCGTCCGAAAGCCCGATCCGGTGGAGCGCTGCCCGCGCCCCTGCCTCGCCGGCCTCCGCGACAAGTGCGCGCAGCCCGGCCTCATTCAATCCATCCATGATATTTCCTCCAACCACCCTCTCCCCTCGCGGGGGAGGAGCAAGACTTGGTGAGCCGCAGGCGAGCTTGGTCGCAGCGGAGAGCCCCCCCTCCGATAGCGCTTGCGCTAGGGGAAGGCCGAAAAAACCCCGTTAGCGCTTGCGCCAGGGGAAGGCGCAACCAGCACCCTCCTCACCCCACGCCGACCAGCGACCGCTTTTCCGCATCACTCAAAAAATCCGCCGCACTGACCATCGACCACAGCCGTTCGCGATCTTCGCTCAACGCGGTCACCGCATTCAGGTCGACGCTCAACCTGCCCGCCGCGCCCGCAAATACACCCCATGTCGCCAGCCCCTGGGAAATCCCCTCCAAGATCGTGCCCGCCAGCGGCAGCACGCTCTCGCGCCACAGCGCCTTGGTGGCCTCGCGGTAATTGGCGTAGGTCGCATCCCCCGGCACGCCGACCAGCATCGGCGGCACACCAAAGGCACAGGCGATCTCGCGCGCCGCGCTGTCTTTCAGCGCGATGAAATCCATGTCGGCGGGCGACAGGCTCATCGCCTGCCACCTAAGGCCGCCCTCCAGCAGCAACGGCCGCCCGGCGTTGGCCGCGCCGGAAAATTGCGCCGCCATCTCGGCATTCAGCCGCTCGAATTGCGCGGCAGTCATCGTCGCGCCCTTTTCGCCGGGATCATAGACCAGCGCGCCTGATGGCCGCGCCGCATTGGCCAGCAACGAGCGGTTCCACTGCCCCGCCATATTATGCGCCGCCACCGCGCCCGCCGCCGCCGACAGGCAGCCCAGGCCATAATGATCGTCGAGCGGATGGTGCAGCTTGA
>JANNMK010000249.1:0-8968 GCA_031397785.1 Sphingomonas sp.
TGGCTGCACCCGCCCTGCTTGCACGGCGCGGTAAAGCGGAACACCTCGGTCGGCGTTACCGGGCCTGCCAGCGCCAGTATCTGCGGTGTGACCGGGCGGCGGGGGACGAACCGGACGTGCGGTTCGTGCACGCTGCCTTCGACCACGCCGATCAGTTCGGCGCCCTCCCATTCGGGCGGGGCGCTGGGGCAGGCGAGCGGTTCCGCCGCCGGGCCGGAGCCCGGGCGGCGGGACGCGCTCATTGGCCCTGAAAGCCGCCGCCGCCACCCAGCGGGCCACGCGGACCGGGAAAGTCGGGATCGAAGCGGCCACCGGCGCGGATGTTTAGATCGACTTTGAATCCCGCAGCGACGATGTCGGTAAATTTCGTGCCGTCGATGCGGATCTTGCGCGCCTCGAATGCGCGCAACACCCCGGTCGTCGCCGACGCTATAATGTCGTCGATGCCGATCTTTTCCGCTCTGATATCGGTTGGCATGATACGGTGCTCCCTTTTGGGCCTGGGGGGGGACGCCGCCGCTTTGGCGTTCGGCGAGGGGTGCGATCCGTTACAACACTGTGCGCCCTGCGTGCCGTGAGTCGCAAGCATTTATCCGATCGCTTCACCTTGTTTCCGTAACGGAAGGGCAGCTTAATCGGCCGTTGACCACGGTCAGCGGGCGCGGCGGCAGGACGCAGAACCGCGGCGTAGATCGCCAGCTTCGGAATGATGGGCTTGCATGGTCAGCAATGGAACGTCATCACCTGCCATCCCGCCTTACCGGAGAGCCGCCGATGAAACTTCTTGCCCCGCTGTTTGCCTGTTCAGCCCTGACGCTCGCCGCCCTCGCTGCTGTGCCTGCTGCCGCCGACGAAGGGATGTGGACGTTCGACCAGTTTCCGGCCGACAGGATGCGCGCCGACCATGGCTGGGCCCCGGATCAGGCGTGGCTCGACCGGGTGCAGGCATCGGCGGTGCGGCTGACCGGCGGGTGTTCGGCGAGTTTCGTGTCGGCGAGCGGACTGATCCTGACCAATCACCATTGCGTCATCGGTTGCCTGCAGCAACTGTCGAGCGCCGACAATGATATCGTCGCAAAGGGGTTCAATCCGGCGGCCCGTGAGGACGAGCGCACCTGCCCCGGCCAGCAGGCTGAGGTGGTGACGGCCATCAGCGATGTGACGGGCCGGGTAACCACCGCCATCGGCAGCACAACCGGCGAGGCACTGGTGCGGGCGCGCGATGCCGAGATTTCGCGGATCGAGGATGCCGGCTGCACCGACCGCGCGACGACGCGCTGCCAGGTGGTCACGCTGTTTGGCGGCGGCCAGTACAAGCTCTATGTCTATCGCAAATATAGCGACGTGAGGATTGCCTGGGCACCCGAATTCCAGGCGGCGTTTTTCGGCGGCGACCCCGATAATTTCAACTTCCCGCGCTACGCGCTCGATGCGGCGTTCCTGCGCGCCTATGAAAATGGTCGGCCTGTCGAGGTGGCTCAGCACCTGACATGGAACGCGCGCGCGCCGCAAGCCGGGGAAATCAGCTTCGTCGCGGGTAATCCGGGATCGACATCGCGGCTGCTGACCGAAACTCAGCGCGCCTTTCAGCGCGAGCAGCGACTGCCGCTGACGCTGATCCTGCTGTCCGAATTTCGTGGCCGGGTTACGGCGGCGATGGCCGGAGACGAAGAGCGGACACGGCAGGCCGGCGATACGCTGTTCGGCGTGGAGAATAGTTTCAAGGCGCTGGCGGGCCAGTTCCGATCCTTGAACGATGATAAATTTACCGCAACGCTCGCGGGGAATGAGGCGGATCTGCGCCGCCGGGTCGCCGGCAACGCGGCGATCGGCGATCCGTGGAGCGCGATCGACACCGCCGATGCGGCCTATCGCAATTTCTATCTCGACTACCGCTTCCTCGAAGCCGCAGCGGGCAATTATTCGCAACTGTTCGACTATGCCCGGACGCTGGTGCGCGGCGCCGCCGAACGCAGCAAAGCCAATGCCGATCGGTTGCCTGAATTTTCGGACAGCACATTGCCACTGGTCGAACAGAGCCTGTTCGGAGAAGTGCCGGTCTATCCGTGGCTCGAACAGCTCAACCTCGAGTTCTGGCTGTCGAAAACGCGTGAATATCTGACGGTCGACAATGCCGATGTGCGCAGCCTGCTGGGCCGCGAATCGCCTGAGGCGCTGGCCGCGCGTCTGGTGAGCGGCAGCCGTCTGGCCGACCCTGCGGTGCGCCGCGCGCTGTGGGAGGGCGGAGTCGCGGCGATCGCGGCATCGGACGACCCGCTGATCCGATTCGTGGCGGCCAATGACGCGCGGGCGCGGGCGCTGCGCATCCGCTACGAGGCCGAGGTGGAGGCACCAGTGACTGCCGCGCAGGCGCGGCTGGCGAGCGCGCGCTTTGCCGCATATGGCGCGGCCAACTATCCTGACGCGACTTTCACGCTGCGCCTGTCGTACGGCACGGTGCAGGGCTGGAGCGAGCGCGGGCAGGCGGTGCCCTATCGCACGCAGATCGGCGGCACGTTCGATCGCGCAACGGGAGCTGCGCCGTTCGAACTGCCCGGCGCGTTCGCGGCCAATGAAGCGCGCATCGACAAGACGCTGACGTATAATTTCGTCACCACAAACGACATTATCGGCGGCAATTCCGGGTCACCGGTGATCGCCCGCGACGGATCGGTGATCGGCGCGGCATTCGATGGCAATATCCACAGCCTGGGCGGCGCGTTCGGCTATGACGGGCGCAGCAACCGCACGGTGGTCGTCTCGACCGAGGCTATCCAGGAGGCGCTGACCGACATTTATCCGGCTCCGCGCTTGGTGGCGGAACTGGCGGCATCATCGCCGCGCCGCGGCCGGCGCTGAAGCCTTCATCTTCCGCCGCAAGCGGGAGAGGGATTTGGTAGGAGAATCGAAATGACCGAGTTTGCGGGCAAGCGGGTGCTGGTGCTGGGCGGCAGCCGGGGGATCGGGGCTGCCATCGTCCGGCGTTTCGCCAGCGCGGGAGCGACAGTGGCCTTTACCTTTTCAGGATCGCAGGGTGCCGCCGAAGCGCTGGCGGCCGAGACCGGCGCGACCGCGCACCAGGCCGACAGCGCGCTGCGCGCCGAAACCATTGCGGCGGTGCGCGATGCCGGAGCGCTCGACATGCTGGTCGTCAACGCAGGCGTTGCAATCATGGGTGATCCGCTGCTGCTCGATGCGGATGCGGTCGATCGCCTGATCGATATCAATGTCCGTTCGCCCTATCATGCGGCGGTCGAGGCCGGGCGTGAGATGGCCGACAACGGCCGGATTATCATCATCGGATCGGTCAACGGCGACCGGGTGCCCTACGCCGGCGCAACGGCCTATGCCTTGTCGAAATCGGCGATGCAGGGGTTGGCACGCGGCCTCGCCCGCGATTTCGGCGCGCGCGGCATAACCGTCAATACTATCCAGCCCGGCCCGGTCGATACTGACATGAATCCCGCCGACGGGCCGTTTGCCGAAACCATGTGCAAGGCGATGGCCATCAAACGCTATGCCAGTGCCGATGAAATTGCTGCACTGGCCTTGTTCCTGTGCAGTCCGGATGCAGCGATGATCACCGGCACAACACAGACAATCGACGGCGGGTTGGGAATATGACGCGAATCCCCTCCCTTGAATTAGGGGGAGTCGACCTGCAGCGCAGGTACGACAGGTGGGGCATTAGGACCGCAACACGCGCTTACCTCTGCGACTAACTCGCTTCGCTCCCTCAAAGGGAGCGTCGGGCGATCACGCCGCCTCGCTCGCAAACCGCTTCCGATAGGCTTTACGGATTCCGACCCGGTCGAGCTTGCCGGTGCCAAGCACCGGCAGCGGTTCTTCGGCGATCCAGACTTTGGCCGGACATTTATAGGCTGCTAGCCGTTCGGACAGAAATGCGTGGAGCGCTTCGCTGCCGATTTCCTCGCCCGCCTTGTAGCGTACCACTGCGCCGACGATCTCTCCGAACCGTTCGTCGGGCAAGCCGAATACCGAACATTCGGCAACGGCGTTGTGATCGTAAATCGCGCTTTCGACCTCGGGGCAGCTGATGTTTTCGCCGCCGCGGATGATGATGTCTTTCTTCCTGTCGACGATGAACAGATAGCCGTCCTCGTCCAGATAGCCCAGATCGCCGGTGCGGAAACGGCCATCGTCGGTAAAGGCAGCTTCGGTCGCGGCATGATTGTGCCAATAGCCGTCGAAGTTGGCGACAGAGCGAATTGACACTTCACCGACCGCACCCTGCGGCAACACGGCACCGCCGTCGTCGATGATGGTAAGATCGACCAGCGGTTTCGACGCAGGGCCAGTCGAATCCGGTTTGGCGATATAATTGTCGTTGATATTGCCGCAGCCGATGCCATTGGTCTCGGTCAGGCCATAGCCCAGCAACGGCTGGCCGCCACCCATCCCGTCCGACAGGCGTTTGACATGATCGCGCGGGCGCGGCGCGCCACCGGCGGCAAAGCTCTTGCAGCTGGTCAGGTCATATTTATCGCGATTGGGATGGATCAGCATCTCATAGCTCATCAGCGGCACCCCGACAAAATAGGTGATCGCTTCCGCCTCGATCAGCCGCATCGCCTCTTCCGCATCCCATTTGGGCATGAGCACCAGTTTGCGGGCGATGGCGAAGCTTTGCAGGAACACCGGAACCTCTCCAGTGACATGGAACAATGGCACGTTGAGCAGCGTCGATGCCTGCCCCTCCGGTGCATTGCCCGCTGCGGTCAGCACATGGACGATGGCAGCGGTCTGGATGATGTAGTTGAACGTACCCTGCACCACAGCCCGATGCGACGAGAAGGCGCCCTTCGACTGGCCGGTCGATCCCGACGTGAATAAGATGGTGGCAAGATCGTCGCCGATCACCATCGGCAGCTGCGTCGTTTCATCGCCGCCGCGATTGGTGATCGGCGCGATGGCCTCGGCGATTGGTCTGGCGACATCCAGCGCGATCACCTCTGCACCATGATCGACACCGGCGGCTTCGAGCCGACCGGCGCGCTGGGCATCGGCGATGACCAGGCGGCACCCGGCATCCTTGACGCCTGCGGCAAGCTCGCCGCCTTGCCACCAGCCATTGAGCAAGGTCGCAACCCCGCCGGCCATCAGCACGCCCATATAGGCGACGACCCATGACGGCGCGTTGCGCATCGCAATGCCGATGCGGTCGCCCTTGGCCACGCCATAACCATCGACCAGCGATCGGGCGAGCGCGGTGGCGGCGGCATGAACCTCTCCGAACGTCAGCCGTTCGTCGCCATCGACCAGGAAGGTGGCATCCTTGTGCAGGTCGCAGAAATAGCCGAAATAAAAGGGCAGGCTGGGTGGTGCATTGGCGATGACCGGCAATTGGACGCCATATTTCTCGACGTTGCCGATCTGAAACATCTTGCCTTCGCCGATCACGGCGTCGAGCCCTTGCTGGATAAGCTGGTCCAACTGGCTTGGCATAACGAATCTCTCCCTTGGTCTTATTCTTTGCACCGGATATGGGGGGAAAAATCCTTGGGGAAAAGCCTTTGCTCCTGACCATGCTTGCCGAAGCCACGGCTTACACGAATTTCGACGACCTCGGCTTGATCAACCAGGTGGCGATCCCGCTGCCATTCACTGATGCAGTGCTGCCGATCCGCTTCTACAGCCTCGCCTATATCATCGGTATTTTCGCCGCATATTGGCTGGTCAAGCGCATGATCCGCCAGCCGGGCGCGCCAATGGCCGAACGCCATGTCGACGATCTATTGTTCTGGGCAATGCTCGGCGTCATCCTCGGCGGGCGGCTCGGCTATGTGCTGTTCTACAATCTCGATCGCTATATCGCGGATCCCGTCGCGATCGTCAGGCTGTGGGACGGGGGCATGAGTTTCCATGGCGGGGTCGTCGGGGTGACGCTGGCGATCTGGTATATCGCGCGCAAGGAGGGGCTGAGTTTCCTCCGGATTTGCGATTATGTCGCCTGTGTGGTGCCGATCGGCATGCTGCTCGGGCGGCTGGCCAATTTCGTCAATGGCGAATTGTGGGGCCGGGTGACGGATGTGCCATGGGCGATCATCTTTCCGCTGTCGGACACGCTCGATCCGCGCCACCCCAGCCAGCTCTATCAGGCCGGCCTCGAAGGGTTGCTGTTGCTGCTGGTGATGAGCTTTCTGTTCTGGCGCACCAGGGCGCGCTACAATCCGGGCATGCTCGTCGGGATATTTGCTGCCGGCATGGGTCTTGCCCGTTTTGTCGTCGAATTCTTCCGCGAGCCCGACGCGCAGCTGATGGCGTTTGCCCAATCGAGCGGCCTGTCGATGGGCCAGTGGTTGACGATACCGCTGATCCTTGTCGGCCTGTGGCTGGCGTGGACCGCAAAGGGGCGCCGCCAGCGGATCGAGCCGTTCGCGGGAGCGGATAGCGTCGCGTAAGCGCGCGATGGCGCCTGTGCCTTCCACCGCCGCGCGCCGCATCGATCGGCTGATCGAGGACAATGGCTCGATCCCGGTCGGCCTGTTCATGGCCTATGCCAATGCCCATTATTATGCGACCCGTGACCCGCTGGGCGCTTCGGGCGATTTTGTCACCGCGCCGGAAATCAGCCAGATCTTCGGCGAGCTGGTCGGGCTGTGGTGCGCCGATCTGTGGCTGCGTGCCGGGTCGCCAGGCCAATGCGCCTGGGTCGAACTGGGGCCGGGGCGCGGCACGCTGGCGCGCGATGCGCTGCGGTCGATGGCGCGGTTCGATTGCGCGCCCGATGTGCATTTTGTCGAGACCAGTCCGGTGCTGCGCGACCTCCAGTCGGCGAGCGTGCCGCAAGCCGCATTCCACGCCGATGTCTCGACACTGCCTGCCGATCGACCGCTGATCATCGTCGCCAATGAATTTTTCGATGCGCTGCCGATCCGCCAGCTCGTCCGTAGCGAGGGTGGCTGGTTCGAACGGGTCGTCGGGCGCGGCACGCGCGGATATGTCGCGGGTGCAGGAGCGCAGCCGATGGATGCGGCGGTGCCAGGGCCTTTGCGCGACGTGCCTGTCGGCAGCATCCTTGAATCGAGCCCGGCCGGCGTCGCCATCGCGCGCGACCTCGCCACGACGCTCGCCCGCCAGGGCGGAGCGTTGCTGGCGATCGATTATGGTTATGCCGACAGTGCGGCGGGCGACACGCTGCAGGCGGTCGCGGCGCATGACCATGTCGATGTCTTTGCCGACCCCGGCAACCGCGATCTTACCGCGCATGTCGATTTCGGCGCGCTGGCGGCAGCGGGGCGCACCGCCGGAATGTCGGTCAGCGGCCCGGTCGGGCAGGGCGCATTCCTCGATGCGCTCGGCCTTGCGGCGCGCACCGATGCGCTTGCCGCACGACACCCGGATCGCGGCGCGGAAATACGCAGCGCCAGTGCGCGACTTGCCGAACCGGGCCAGATGGGCACCTTGTTCAAGGTGCTGGCCTTCACCGCGCTGCAATGGCCGCAGCCGGAGGGGTTCGGGGGCTGAACATGACGGCGATCGATCTGGAAATCCCGGCATTGGCCGATGCCGAAGAAATTTCGGCTGTCGCGCAGGCGAGCTTTCGTGCGGCCTTTGCCGATGTCAGCTATCCGCCCGCCGACCTGGCGCACTTTCTCGATAGCGCGATGGGCAGCACGGCCTATGCGCGCCAGATGGCCGATTCCCGCTATGCGCTGCGGATTGCACGAAACCATGGCGGCGCGATGACCGGGCTTATCAAGACTGGCCCGAACGATCTGCCGATGCCCGCAGGCCAGCCGCCGGTCGAACTGACTCGCGAACTCCACCAGCTCTATCTGCTCGATGAGGCCAAGGGCCGCGGTATCGCCGATGCAATGATGGCGTGGGCCGAAGCGGATGCACAGGAACGCGGCGCGGTGGCGCTCTATCTGTCGGTCTATATCGACAATAGCCGCGCGCAACGGTTCTACGCGCGGCACGGCTATCGTGAAATCGGCAAGAACCCGTTCCGCGTCGGGACAGTCATCGATGACGACCGGGTGTGGAAAAAGCCGCTGTGAGCGAAGCCGTCGCCCTGTGGCACAGCAATCTGCTCGCCGCCGTGCCGCATGGCTTTGCCGGGCGGCGTGGCGGGGTCTCGACCGGCGCATTCGCCAGCCTGAATGTCGGGTCGGGATCGGGTGAGGACGATGCGCTTGTCGAAGTGAACCGCCGCCGCGCTGCCGATGCGGTGTTGCCCGGTGCAAGCCTGGCCAGCGTCAACCAGGTGCATGGCCCCATGTGCGCGACGGTGACCCAGGCGTCGGCGATGGATGCCCGGCCCCATGCCGATGCACTGGTCACCGACCGCCCCGGGCTTTTGCTGGGCATCTTCACCGCCGATTGCGTGCCGGTGCTGTTCGCCGATGCAGGCGCAGCTGTGGTCGGCGCGGCGCATGCCGGGTGGAAGGGCGCGCTGGCGGGGGTCACCGATACGACGATCGACGCCATGGTCGCACTCGGCGCGCAGCGGGAGCGGATTGTGGCAGCGGTCGGCCCGTGCATCGCGCGCGCCAGTTACGAGGTCGACCGGCCGCTGTTCGACGCCTTTACCGCCGCAGACCGCGATAACGAAAGATTTTTCATCGATGGCCGTGCAAACCGCTGGCAGTTCGATCTCGAAGCCTATGTCGGCGCACGGTTGGCGGCGGCCGGCCTGCCACGGATCGAACTCCTGGGGCTGGACACCTATGCCCGCGACCGGGACTTTTTCAGCTATCGCCGCGCTACCCATCGCGGCGTCCCAGCCTATGGGCGGCAATTAAGCATGATCGGGGCAGGGCAATGACCGCGCAACGCATCGGCCTTGTCGGCGGGCTTGTCGCCTTCATCGGCATGCTTCTGCTCCCGGCTCCGGCTGGCATGGAGCCCGCCGCATGGCGGGTCGCGGCGCTGACTTTGCTTATGGCGATCTGGTGGATGACAGAGGCGTTGCCGCTGACCGTTACAGCGCTGCTGCCGTTCC
>JANNMK010000255.1:0-3501 GCA_031397785.1 Sphingomonas sp.
CTGGCCGAGTTCGTGCCCCTTTCCAGCGACCACTACGATATCGCCGCTGCGCGCTTCGGCAATCGCAGCGGCGATGGCGGCGCGGCGATCGCCGATTTCTCGCGCACCCGGGGCGGCGGCGAGGATCGACCGACGAATGGCGGCGGCGTCTTCGCCGCGAGGATTGTCGTCGGTGACGATGACGAGATCTGCGCCAAGCGTTGCTTGTGCACCCATCGCCGGACGTTTTCCCGCATCACGATCACCGCCCGCCCCGAACACGCAGATCAACCGGCCGGTGGCGTGGGGTTGCAACGCCGCAAGCGCGGCAGCCAACGCATCGGGAGTATGCGCATAATCGATATAGACGGGCGCTCCGGAGCGGGTCAGCGCGGCGCGTTCGAGCCGCCCGCGCACCGGCTGTAGCCGGGCGAGTGCATCGAGCACCTGGGCAGGATCGCTGCCGGTGGCGATTGCCAGCCCTGCCGCAACCAGCGCGTTTGCCGCCTGATACGCACCGATCAACGGCAGTTTTACGGTGCGTTCGCCGATTGTGGCGACTTCGACCCGCAGCGTTTGGCCAAGAGAAGTGGGCATCCGATCGACGAGACGGATAGCGCTGCCTTTTCTACCGACTGTAAAAAGCCGCAGGCCTTGCGCGGTGGCATGCGCAACAGCGCGATCCGACCAATCATCGTCCGTCCAGACCACCGCTGTGCCGTCGTTTGCGACAACTTCGTCGAACAGGCGCATCTTGGCGGCGAAATAGCTGTCCATATCGACATGATAGTCGAGATGGTCGCGGCTGAGATTGGTAAAGGCGGCAGCAGTGACGCGCGGTCCTTCGGTACGATATTGGTCAAGGCCATGGCTGGAGGCTTCGAAGGCGCAATGGGTGACGGACTGTCTGGCGAGACCGGCGAGATTAGCGAGAAAGGTCACGATGTCGGGCGTGGTGAGGCCAGTGACTGTTTGTTCATCCGCCGTAGTGATGCCCAGCGTTCCGATCGACGCGGCGACATGGCCAGTGCCGCGCCAGATCTGACGAAGCAGTTCGACCGTCGAGGTTTTACCGTTGGTGCCGGTGACCGCGACGAGGGTGGCGGGTGCCGCATCGAACCAGCGCGCAGCGACAAGCGCGAATGTGCGGCGGGGTTCTGCCGACGCGATGTGGATTGCGCCGGTGACTGTGGCGTCTGGGCGGGCAATGATTGCGACTGCACCGGCGGCAATCGCCTGATCGATCACGGTTTCAGCATCGAACCGACTGCCGCGAAAAGCACCGAACACCATGCCCGGCGCGATTTTGCGATGATCGATGGCGACGCCGGTTATTTCGATCGCCGCTGTATCTTCGTCCAGACCATCGACCAATCCCCCCAGCCGGGTCACCGTTCGCCCCTCGGTTTCCATAGCAGCGGTTCGAGTTCGCTGATGTCGACATCGCGGTGAGTGTCAGGATAGATGCCGACCATCGGGCCGATCCGTTGTACGACCTTGCGCACCACAGGAGCGGCGGTAAAGCCGGCGGTGCGTTGCCCCAGAGAATAAGCGTTGCCGGGCGGACGATCGATCATCACCAGCACGACGTAGCGCGGGCGGTCCATCGGGAATGCAGCGGCGAAGGTTGCGACCACCGAGTTCCGCGCATAGCGGCCATCGACGACACGCTCCGCCGATCCGGTCTTGCCGCCGATACGGTAGCCTGGCGCATCGGCCCGCTTTCCGGTCCCGCTGGCGACGATCATCCGCAGCAACTGGCGCATCCGTGCGCTGGTGGCTTCGCTAAACACGCGGCGGCCGGGGGAAGCGTGGCCTTCCTCTACCTTCAATATGGTGGCCTGACGGAATATCCCGCCATTGACCAGCGCGGCATAGGCGCTAGCGAGATGCAACGGAGTGATCTGCACCGAATAGCCGAAGCTGGCGGTCATGGTGGTTATCCGGCTCCATTCGGACGGCATCATCGGCAGACCGCGCTCGGGCAATTCGATTGTCGGGCGCTTGTCGAAATCGAGACTGCGGAATGTGGCCTCAAGCCTGGGGGCGCCAAGTTCGTCCGCAACCTGTGCGGTGACGACATTGGACGAATACATCAGCATTTCGGGCACGTTGAGCCAGCGCCCGGACGAATGCGAGTCGCGCACCCGGTGCGAGCCGACAATCAGCGGACGTGTAGCGTCATAGCGGCGGGCCATGTCCGTTACGGTACCGGCATCGATGGCAGCAGCGGCGGTAATCGGTTTGAACGTCGATCCCAGTTCGTAGGTGGTGTAGGCCACCGAATTCCATTGCGCTTCGGGGGTGGCAAAGCGAACGCGATTGGGATCGAAGGTCGGCAGAGAAGCCATAGCGACAACTTCGCCAGTATCGACGTCGATCACGAGGCCGGCTCCACCCTTTGCCTCCAGCCGGGTCACCGCATCGCCGAGTTCGAGTTCGAGCGCGGCCTGCACACGGGTGTCGAGCGACAGCTGGAGCGGACGGCCGATCGCGGCGTCCGCGTTGAGCCGGTGGTCAAACTGACGTTCGATGCCCATCGCCCCGCCACGGCCCGGTGCGATGAAGCCGAGGACGTGGGCGGCCATCTGACCCTGCGGATAGAGCCGTTCGGCCTCCCGTGGATATTCGAAGCCGATTTCCGCAAGCTCGTTCACTGCATTGAGCTGCGCCGGGGTTGCGCGGCTGCGGATCACCGCCGACGAGTGGCCAAGGATACGCCTGCGCCATTCGCCTGCCTCGCGGGTCGGCACCAGCTCGGCAAGCTCCGCGGCAAATGTGTCCGCATTCTTGTGGCGACGATATTGGGTGAGCAACGCGCGAGCTTGTGCAAGCTGCGTTGCGGTAACGCGATGACCGAGAATGTCTTCGGCCCGCATGGTCAACCGTTCGAGGAAATAGGCTGCTGTCTGATCGGGAAAAATCCGGGCGAGTTGCGGGGCGAGAACCGATGGATCGTTCATCAGCTCTGTCTTGACGACACGCACTGTGCTGACCGGGATGGTGCGGGCGAGCGGCACGCCGTTGCGGTCGATGATATCAGCGCGGGCGTACATCGAAACCGGGGCTGCATGCGCATCGCTGAACAGCCCCATGACGACAAATTGCCCGATCCGGGCCAGCAGTATCGCACCGACAATCAGAAATCCGATCAACAGCATTGCCAGCCGACGATCCGCTTCGCGGGCGAAGCGGCGACGGCTGTCGGCGCGCCGCATCGGGGTCGGTCGGGCGACCAGCACGGTCACTGCGCGACTATCCCGATCGATGCGCTGGCGCGGTCATCCATCCGGTTCAGTGCGACGAGCACGGGCGCGACAGAGCGTTGATCGGGGACGGGGCGCAGGCGATCAAGGGTGGCAAGCGCGCGTTCGCCGTTGAGATATTGCTCGGCGCTCGGTGCGACCAGGCCGAAATAATCGCGGTTCCAGCGATCGAGCTGATGGGCATTGGCCAGCACGGCGATATCGCCTTCGAGCATGCGGTTGCGCATCCGGGCGTCGGCGATCTGTTGTTCGACCC
>JANNMK010000261.1:0-6045 GCA_031397785.1 Sphingomonas sp.
GCGTGCTGGTGCAATATCCCAAGCGCGCGACGGCGCAAGGCATGGCCCAGCAGGAACGCAGCCATCTGCCGCTCAAGGTGAATACCGCAGGGGTCATCCCGCCGATCTTTGCTTCGTCGCTGCTGCTCATGCCACTGACCATCACCCAATTTGCCGGGCAGAGCGTCAATGAAGACACGGTCTGGGGCAGCGCGCTGCTCACCATGAACCAGTGGTTTGCGCACGGGCAGCCGCTTTACATGGCGCTTTATGGCGCGGGCATTTTGTTCTTTGCCTTTTTCTACGTCGCGGTTGTGTTCAATCCCGAGGAAACTGCCGATAATCTCAAGCGCCAGGGCGGGTTCGTTCCCGGCTATCGCCCGGGTGTCGCAACCAGCAATTATCTCGATTATGTGCTGACCCGCATCACCGTGATCGGCGCAATCTATCTGGCCTTCATCTGCCTCATTCCCGAATATGTGACAGCCCAGACCGGAGTCGGCCTGGCGCTCGGCGGGACCAGCCTGCTCATCCTCGTCAATGTGACGATCGATACGGTGACGCAGATTCAAAGCCATCTGCTCGCCCATCAATATGCCGATCTGATCAAGAAGGCGAAACTCCAGGGCAAGATGCGCTAAAGCTACGGTCCAAAGGGTCGACTACACAGGGGGACTTCGCCGATGGCGCTCGACATCATTCTGCTTGGCCCGCCTGGGGCTGGTAAAGGAACGCAGGCCGGCCGGCTTGAAACGGATCATGGCATGGTCCAGCTGTCCACCGGGGACATGCTGCGTGCGGCGGTCAAGGCCGGGACGCCGACTGGCCTGAAGGCAAAGGCGGTGATGGAAGCAGGCGAACTCGTCTCGGATGACATCGTCTCGGGCCTGATCGGCGAACGGCTGGATGAACTCGGTCCCGATATTCCGGTGATCTTTGACGGCTATCCGCGCACCGCTGCACAGGCCGACGCGCTCGACACTCTGCTGAATGCGCGCGGTCGCACGCTCGATCATGTCATCGAACTCGAAGTCGATGAAGACGCGCTCGTTGATCGCATCACTGGCCGCTACACCTGTGCGCGGTGCGGCGAAGGGTATCATGATCGCTACAAGCTGCCCGCGACACCGGGGGTGTGCGAAAAATGCGGATCGACCGAGTTCAAACGCCGTCCGGATGACAATGCGGAGACCGTACGTACCCGAATGGCCGAATATCGCGCCAAGACGGCCCCGATCCTGCCAATCTATGAAGCCCGGGGCATCGTTGCCCGGGTTGATGGCATGGCCGATATGGACAGCGTCAATGCGGCGATAGAGGCCATTTTGTCGCCCGTCTGAATGCGTCACCCTGCCGATGCACCCGGAAGGACTGCCATGATCCGACGTTTATCCTTTTCGGCCATCATGGCCGCCATGTTCTTCGCCAATCCGGCCCAGGCCGAAGTAACCGGCAGCGACGAAACCGGATTCAGCATCAGGATAGAGGCCGACACCAGCGCCACACCGGCTGCGGTGTTCGCCCTGTTCGCCACGCCGGGCCGCTGGTGGTCGGATGTCCACACATGGAGTGGCGATGCCGCGGCGATGGATATCGCCAGTCCGCGCGCCGGAGGCTGCTGGTGCGAAACCTTGCCCGATTTCGGTTCGGTCGAACATGGCCATATCATCCGCTGGGACGCGGAAAACCATCGCATCCTGTTCCGCGCCGAACTCGGTCCGCTGCAGGCGCTGCCGGTCAATGGCAAACTCGAATGGATCGCCGTTGCGCTGCCCGGCAGCGTTACCCGTATTGCCATGCGCTATGAGGTGTCGGGGCGGGGCATCGCCGACCCGGCGGCACTGGCGGGCGCCGTCGACGGCGTTCTCGCACAGCAACTTGCGCGACTGGTCGACGTCGCCAATGCTGCGGACGCCCCCCCGGCCAGCTAGCCTAGCTGCGGCAATCCTCGACGATTCTCGCCACTTCGGGGCGGGTTGGCACGATTATCGGCGGGTTGCGTGTCGCCTCTATCACAAAGCGACCGCGCGAATAGACGATCTGGTCCCAGATCGGGTCGCTGGCGGGCAGGGTCGCCGCCAGCATCCGTCCCGTGGCGGACGTCACCCGGATCGGCAATTGCCGCTCGGCAAAGCTCGAGCGGATGTTGAGCCTAACCGGCATGTCGGCGGGCACCACACCATCTCTTGCGATGACGATCTGCCCTGCCTCGCAGCGCAGCATCACTGCAACGGCTTCGTCGCCCAGCCCGTATCGTGCCACTGATGCGCCTCCATCACGGCCATATCGCCATTCGCCGGGCCCGATTTCGGCTACGCTCCAGTCGCCAGCATAGCGATCGACAGCAGCGGGCGTGGGCGGCGCGGCGCGCGGGGCGACGGCAGGGCGCGGGGCGGGCGCAGCTGGTGCGGCTTGGCGCGGCGCAACGCAGCTGGCGATCAGCGGCAACAGCGCAAAGGCGAAAATCTGGCGGAGCATGATCGGCTTATGCCCTCGGGCTGATTGCTCGGCAAGCCGAAGTCGGCGGTTGCACAGCACGATCGACCGCAAGCGTCAAACCGGCGGCAGCGCCCAGTTAATCGGTATACGGCCATGATCGGCAAGAAATGCATTGGCCTGCGAAAAATGCCGACAGCCGAGAAATCCGTTATGCGCAGACAGCGGCGACGGGTGCGCCGCCTTCAGCACCAGATGCCGTCCCCCCTGAGCGACATCATCGACAAACGCTGCCTTCTTCTGTGCATAGGCGCCCCAGAGCAGGAACACGACCGGATCGGGCCGGTCATTCACCAACCGTATAATGGCATCGGTCAGCCGCTCCCACCCCTTGCCCTGATGCGCCGCCGCCTTGCCCTCCTCGACGGTCAACACGCTGTTGAGCAGCAGCACGCCCTGCCGCGCCCAATGCTCCAGAAAACCGTGCGCCGGTGGCGCAATCTCCAGATCGGCCTGCAATTCCTTATAGATAGTCCGCAAAGACGGCGGCACCCGCACCCCCTGCGCCACGCTAAACGCCAACCCATGCGCCTGCCCCGCCCCATGATAAGGGTCCTGCCCAAGGATCACGACGCGCACTGTATCGAGCGGCGTCAACTCCAACGCCCGAAACACCGCTTGCTCAGCCGGATAGACAACCGCCGCCGTCCTCTCGGCCGCAACGAAAGCGGCTAGATCGGCGATATAGGGCAGCAAAAGCTCGTCGCGCAGCGCGGCGTGCCAACTATCAGGGAGGGTGAAGGGTGGGGCGGGCATCTTGCCTACGGGCATGACGCCATCCAGCGGTCAACTCAAGGTGCCGCTTCGATACTCACATGGGAGGGCTGTGACATGTCAGATCGACAGGATGGTTCAGGGATCGCAAATCCCTTTTCAAGAGCGAACTTCAGGCAGAGGCCGATGGCGACCTCAATCTCGATTACCGCTTCAACCGGCGTGTCGCCATGTGCAGAGCAAGACTTGAGATCAGGCACATTGGCAATCCAGCACCTATCCTCATCAGACCGGAAAACATCGATGTGATAGCGATGGCTCACGACCTTGAGCCATCCGCCGCTCACCATTCGCGCGCCGCCTCTGCAATCAGCGCCCGCAGCACTGCTGAGACTGAACGCTTGTTGGCCCTCGCAGACTCTTTGAGAATTGGAAAATCCGGCCCATTGATATTATCAACAGAGACTGTGTGCATCGGGCGAACTACCCGGAGGATTATCGGCGGCGCAAATCGTTCACGCCGCGCGTTTCTGAACTCTCAACTCAAGGCCCAACGCGCCCAGCACAGCCAGCAATGTTTCGAGTGTAGGATTACCGTTCTCAGACAGCGCATTATAAAGCGCCTGCCTACCAAGACCGGATTTCTTGGCAATTTCGCTCATACCTTTAGATCGCGCGACATCGCCGAGTGCGCTGGCTATATGTTTGGGGTCGTTACCCTCCATCGCCGCTTCGAGATAGAACAGGATATCCTCCTCGGTTTCGAGGTAATTGGCGGCATCAAAGGGGCGCAGTTCCACCACGGTGTTCGATCTCTTCTTTGAGCCGCTTTGCATAGGCAACATCGGCTTCCTGCGTGCGCTTGTCGCCTCCGCAGAGCAGGATGACAAGCTGCTTTCCGCGCTGGAAATAATAGACCCGATAGCCCGGGCCATGATCGATCTTCATCTCGAAAACCCCGCCATGGACCGAGCGGATCGTTCCGAAACTCCCGTTCGCCGCTCGCTTGATGCGATCGGCTATTATAGCCTTCGCCTTGCGGTCGCGCAGTTTCCCGAGCCACTTGGCAAAGTCTGGCGTTTCCTCCAGCGAGAAGGCCTGTCCTTTATGAAGGACAGGCCTAGATTTGTCAAGCTTGTCGCTCATTTGAGTTCGTCCAAGCGAGCCCAGTCGTTGTCATCGGGTCGCTTTGCAAACCAAAATCGCCACCCATTTACATTGGTGCCAGAGATTGCACCTGCGGCGTCAGAAGGACTGGAACGGACAACACCGTCTTGATCGACCCAGCGACCGGCCTTGATCTCGGCCGTGTACGGGACCCCCTTATATGTTGCCTTCAACAGTGTGCCTTCGGGCAAGATAACACCGTTGAAGATCGCAGCGCCGGAAGTCAGGCGGCTTAGCCAGCTACTGCCCAGTCCGGCGCCTTTGGCTCTAGCGCCTGCTGGTGCACCTGCCCCAAACATCCCGCGCTTTGACGACCCCGCGAGCCCTTTCGCAACATCCACGGCGACATCCTTGGGCAGCCCCAATGCGCGCCTTACTACGTCATTGTAAGTATCGGCCTCGCTTTGCCGCAGAGCGGTCAGAGCTTTGTAAACCTCGAAATCTATGTCGATTTGCATCCAACTCTCCGAGTCTATCTATCTGAGATAGATTAGCTCAAGAGAAAATGCAACCCATCACCGCCCCCACTTCGTCTTGCTCGCTTTCCCGAACCGCGTTTTCCTTGTCCCCGGCTTGCCCTCGTTACTCCGCCCAATCCTCGGTGCGCGCGATTGTTCGTGGGGCAGGCCCAGCTCGTCGGCTTCCAGATTGCGGATTTCGTCGCGCAGCCGCCCGGCTTCCTCGAATTCGAGGTCGCCTGCGGCTTTGCGCATCTTGCCCTCGAGCTCCTGGATATAGGCGCGCAGATTATGGCCGATCATGTGGGTGCGCCCGTCCGCGCCTTCGATGTCGACCACCACCCCGTCGCCCTGGCTGACATGCGCCATGACATCGCTGATGCCGCGCTTGATCGTCGTCGGCGTGATGCCATGTTCGGCGTTATAGGCCTCCTGCCGGGTACGCCGCCGGTCGGTTTCCGCGATCGCCCGTTCCATGCTGCCCGTCATCCGGTCGGCATAGAGGATCACCCGCCCATCGACGTTGCGCGCCGCGCGGCCGATGGTCTGGATCAGCGACGTCTCGCTGCGCAAAAACCCTTCCTTGTCAGCATCGAGAATGGCAACCAGCCCGCATTCCGGAATATCGAGCCCTTCGCGCAGCAGGTTGATGCCGACCAGCACGTCATACACCCCCATGCGCAGGTCTCGGATCAGTTCGATGCGTTCCAGCGTCTCGACGTCGGAGTGCATATAGCGGACCTTCAGCCCCGCCTCGTGCAGATACTCGGTCAGGTCCTCCGCCATCCGCTTGGTCAGCGTCGTCACCAGCGTGCGATATCCTGCCGCCGCCGTCGCCTTGGCCTCCATGATCAGATCGTCGACCTGCTCCTCGATCGGCCGGATGATCACCGGCGGGTCGATAAGGCCGGTCGGGCGGATCACCTGTTCGGCGAACACCCCTTGCGTCTTGTCGAGTTCCCACGGCCCCGGGGTCGCCGAAACGAAGGTGGTCTGGGGGCGCATTGCCTCCCATTCGTTAAAGCGCAGCGGCCGGTTGTCGATACAGCTCGGCAGGCGAAAGCCATATTCGGCGAGCGTGATCTTGCGTCGGTGATCGCCCTTGGCCATCGCGCCGATCTGCGGCACCGTCTGGTGGCTTTCATCGACGAACAGCAACGCGTTTTCGGGCAGATATTCGAACAGGGTCGGCGGTGGCTCGCCCGGCAGGCGCCCGGTCAGGAAGCGGCTG
>JANNMK010000262.1:0-1823 GCA_031397785.1 Sphingomonas sp.
CCAGCGATCGAGCAGCAGCAGCCCGGCGAAGATGGCAGCATAGGTCACGACAAAGGGCGACAGCAGCCAGACCGATGTTCCGGCCGCCTGCGCGCGGGCGACAACGACATTGGTGAGCGTCATGAACAAGGTCGCAAGCGCAAATCCGGCGACCAGCGCGGGCGACAAATCGGTCAGCGCGTCGGCGAAAATCCAGTAAATCGGGCCCAGAAACACGCAGAAATTCACAAGCTTCCAGCGCCGACACCGCGCCTCGAGCGCGTCGGCGGTTTGCGGATAGCGTGCCGCCTGCCGGATCAGATAGGTATCGAGGCCGAAATCGGTGCACACGCGCAGCAGATCGAGCGCAAAATACAGCGTCACCAGCTGCGCCAGAAGCATCGGTGGCATGTCCCGCCCGACGATCAGGAGCAGGCAGATGCGGGCTATCTGCGGGGCACCGCGAACGATGCCATAGGCTATGCTCTGGGCCAGTAAGGATGACATTCGGGGGTAACAGCCTTGCGCCAATGCTGTGCTATCGCGTAGGGGCCACGTGCCTTGGATGTGCGTTGCAGCCGGGCTGGCTCTGTCTGTGTAGTTGGCGATATGCAAGGCCTAAAGTTCGTCACTCTCAAGGCGTTTGGCGACTATGTTATCGCTTATGCGTCGTTGCGAGGGCGGGTGGATGGCCACCACCATCTGATCGGAGCCCATCTCGCCGAGCTTGCCCATGCCATCGATCCCGACTGGCCCGCCTCACTGGTCGGACATGCCGAACATGGCGTTCCAGCGGTTTATGATATCCGCAAGCGCGGCGCTCGCGCTGCACTCAAAAGCGCGCTCGATTTGCGCCGGGGACTGGCCGTTCCGGCGCGTAATGCAGCGGCGTTGGTATTCGACCGGGTGACGATGCGCGAACGATTGTTGGCTGCACCGGCACGGCTGATGGCATTGCCGTCCGCCGACAACATCTACCAGGCCTATGCCGCATTCCTCGATGCGAACGGAGCCAGAGCCGGAGTGCCCGCAAAAGCGACGCGCAATCGCGCAGGACAGGGCGTCGGGATATTCGCGGGCAGCCGGATCGTCGCCAAGCGCATCCCGGTGCCGTTATGCAAGGACTTGCTGAGCCTGTGGTCAGCGCCGGATCGGCACGCCCGCATCATCGTGCTCGCCGGTGAATATCCGGAGATCGAACAATCGTCGCTGCCAGTCGAAATCGTCCCGCGCAGCTTTGCCAGCATGATCGAGGCAGTGGCCCGATGCGCTATCGTGATCAGCGCAGACAGTCTGCCTGCCCATCTGGCCGATCTCGCCGGACAGTCGCCGGTGGTGCTGACGCCGCGCGAGAACAGCTACTGGTTGCCGCCCTCGACCTTTGCCAGCCGGGCCTGGGCGTTGTTCGATGACGGGGTCGATGGCGCGGTGCGTGCGCTGGACAGGGCATGACCGGAGAGAGTGAAGTGTCCGCGCGACGGATTGCAGTGGTCGGTGCCAGCGGGGTGCTCGGCTCGGCGATCCTGGCCCGCCTCGGCAGCGACGCGGTCGGCATAGCGCGGCGCAGCATCGCCGACGCCGGGTGGGAACAACGGATTGTCGATGATTATGCGGCTATTCCCGCCGATACCCTGCGCGGCTGCGATGCAATCATCAATTGTGTCGGAACGGCAACCGGCGATAGCGCCAATTTGCAGCGGATAAACGTCACCGTGGCAGCCAATCTGGCGCGGTCGATGCTGGCGGCGGACGTGCGACGGCTGGTCCATATCTCATCCTTTTCGGTATATGGCGCGGCCGAACGCATAGACCGGGATATAGCGACCGCTCCGGTCGATGCCTAT
>JANNMK010000329.1:0-8167 GCA_031397785.1 Sphingomonas sp.
GCATTATGTCGGCTTGCCCGACGGCAGCATTGCGTTCGCCAGCGAACTTAAAGGGTTGCTGACACTGCCGACGTTGCGCGTGACCGCGCAGATTACCGCAGTCGAGGACTTCATGGCCTTCGGTTATGTCCCTGACGATAACTGCATCGTCGCCGGTGTCGATAAGCTGCCTGCCGGGCATTATCTCCATATCCGTCGCGGCTTGCCCGTCCCCCGCCCGGTGCAATGGTGGGATCTCGACTTCACGCGCCGCATTACGGTGAGCGAACGCGAGGCGGAGGAGCATCTCTTCGCGCTATTGCGCGCCGCGGTTCGCAGCCGGATGGTCTCGGACGTGCCGCTCGGCGCGTTTCTGTCTGGCGGCGTCGACAGCTCAACCGTGGTCGCCTTGATGGCCGAAGCCAGCGCAAGTGCGGTCAACAGCTGCACCATCGGTTTCGACGATGCCCGGCTCGACGAGACAAGTTATGCCGACATCATAGCGCGACGTTACGCCACCGATCACCGGATGCGGATCGTCTCGGCTGACGATTTCGCGCTCGCCGATCTGGTCGCTGCGCATACTGACGAACCGTTTGCCGATGCCTCGGCATTGCCGACCTACAGAGTCAGCCAGCTGGCACGGGAAGAAGTAACCGTCGCGCTGTCCGGCGATGGCGCGGATGAGGCCTTTGCGGGATATCGGCGGCTGGTTTTTCAGCATCAGGAGGAGCGCATCCGCCGGTTTCTTCCCGCCGCTTTTCGCCGGTCGGTGCTGGCGCCGGTCGCCCGCGTCTGGCCACAGATGGACTGGGCCCCGCGCCCGCTGCGCGCCAAGGCGACGCTGACCGGCCTCGCCCGCTCTGGTGAGGAGGCCTACGCCCTCGGCATCGGTGTTACAGGCCCCGGGATACGCCACGGTCTTTATACCGACAGCGCGCGCGCCGCCCTGACTGGCTATGTCGCGGAGGAACGCTGGTGGCGGTCGATGCGTGGTGCCCCTGCGATTGAATCGCTTGACCGCGCCCAATATGCCGACCTCAAAATCGCATTACCCGGCGATATTCTGACCAAGGTGGACCGGATGAGCATGGCGGTAAGCCTCGAAACGCGTGAGCCGCTGCTCGATCACCATCTCGTCGAATTTGCCGCAACTCTGCCCGCCCATATGCGGGTGCGCGGCGGTACCGGCAAATGGCTGATGAAGAAGACGATGGAACGCACATTGCCCCGGGACATTCTCTATCGTCAGAAAATGGGCTTCGTCACGCCGCTCACTGCGTGGTTTCGCGGCCCGCTTGCAGCGCAGGCGCGCGGTCTCGCGGCCAGTCCCACGCTGGCTGCCACCGGTTGGTTCGATATGAGGGCAATCGATCGGCTGGTCTCGGCGCACCAGTCCTGCCGATCGGATTATGGACGGCAGATCTGGCAGTTTTTCATGCTCGAAAAGAGCTTGCAAAAACTGTTCGGCCTGTGACCCGGGGGAGGGGCTAGAGCTAGCGCGGCTTGCCGCGTTCGCCCTTGACTCCGGCCCACCATCCGGAGAGCGCATATCGCAGCTGCCTATGTGCTCCCGGCTTTGCGTAGCGCAACAATAGCAGGGCAAATGCCGCCGGAATGGCGGTGATCAAGCATATCGGTGTGGTATCGCGGACCACCGACAGCTTGTTGCGCTCATCGAGATAGATCGGGAGGCGCGGACGGACTGTCAGCCTATTGGCCGACCCGGTGGTCGTTCCCTGACCATGCAGCACCCGAGCGAGCGGCGCAAAACCTAGCTTTACTCCGCGCTGCCCGGCGCGCACGAACCATTCGACCTCTTCGGCATAGAGAAAATAATCCTCACGCATCGGCCCCACGCGATCGAGGAAGTCGCGGGTCACCAGCATCGATGCTCCAAGCAGGTAATTCTGCCGGCGTTCCACATCGGCGGCATCGATCGTCCGGGTCAGCGGACGGCGGTTACCGATCGATTCGGCGCGCGCCATCCACCCGCGCCATCGGCCGCCATCACCCTGCACCCTGCCATCGATCCAGTGCAATGTCCCGCCCGCTGCGCCGACATCGCCGCGCGAAATACGCTCGATCAGCGCTGCAAGTGCCTGTGGTTCGGGCCGTGTATCCGGATTGAGCACCCACCATGCGTCGGCATCGCGACTGGCCGACATGCAGCGATTGATTCCGGCGGCATAGCCCGGGTTGTCGGGCGCGTGCAGAATGGTGACCGGCTTGTCGGTGCCAATTTCATCAATCGATCCTGTCAGTTTTTCATACGCCGCAGCATCGCCATTTTCGCAGATCATAATATGACTATCGCGGTACGTCTGGTTGATGACCGCATCCACACAGGCCGCGACTTCGGCAGCATTGCCATAAGCGACAATGACGATGGCAACGTGCATCAGCGGCGCAATCCCAATACCAGCCGATGGGCGTCAACCATCCGCCAAAGTCGCAAGCGCACCAGCCCGCGCAGTGCAGCCCACCGCTCGCCGCGATCGACCAGCGCGGGAGATTTCCAAATCCTCGGCATATCGGCGATGATGGACAATGGCATCGCCCATGCTTTGGCCAGCGAGGCCATGCGGTGTGCCATCGTCGGCCGGGTAAGCGCATAGGTTTCCGCCTGGATACGCAACCACTTGCGCCTGAGCTGGTGCCAATCGGCGCGCGCAGGGTGGCCGACCGCGGCATCGGCCGCATAGGCCAGCCGGTAGCCTAGCAATCTTGCCCGGTGGCACCAGTCCAGATCTTCCGACATGCCGATCCTGAAGCCGCCAACAGCGTCGAAAACATCGCGCCGCGTGAACAGATTGGCGGTGACCGAAAAGCCCTTGCGTGCAACATAGGATGCGTTGTCGAACGCAAATACGGTTTCGAACGCCTCGGCCGGTGTCTTGCTGCCTTTATGGTCCACCAGCACCATCATGCGTCCGCCAACCAGATCGGCTCTTGCAAGCGCGCGAATGCCGCTGGTGAGCCAATCGGCGTCCGGAATGCAATCGGCGTCAGTAAAGGCCAGGATCGTGCCGTTGCTGGCCGCTACGCCGATGTTGCGAGCAGGGCCTGCTCCACGCTCTGCAGCGTGAACCAATCGTGCGCGCCCGTCGATGACGGCAAGCAGCGCCGCCTCGCCCTGAGGTGATCCATTGTCGGCCACGACGATCTCGGGTTGGCGGGCCAGGCCATGTTGAGCGGCCAGCGCATCGAGACATAGCGAGAGGCGCTCAAGATCGTCGAAATGCGGGACGATAACACTGACGAGCGGGTCGGTGGTGCCATCGTTGCGTGGCGGTTGATTGGCCCGTTTCATTGGTTGCAAAGTTATAGGGATGGGTCCGGCAAGAGCAAGAGCCGACGGTTGTAATTGCGCCATTGCCGTGGCATCGGCATGAGCCATCCGGGGCAGCATCCGGGGCCCGCCACCCTGATCCTTTTGCGCAAAGCATTCATGACCGCCGCCACTTTACCCGATCCCGCGATCGTCCGCATCGGCTTGCTTTGGCACTCCGCGACATCAGGCAATCTTGGCGTGGGCGCGTTAACCGTGGCCAACCTTGCGATTGTTGATGAGCAATGCCGCTTAATTGGTGCCCGACCCCATTTCACTCTGTTCGGGATGCGCGATGGCGATTGCGAACCGGTCGTCGGCCCCGAGGTGCGGGTAAAGACGATGACCATGCGTTATCTGCTCGATCAGCGCGGCTATGCGGCTGATCTGCGCGATATCGATCTGATGATCGACATCGGCGCAGGCGACAGCTTTGCGGATATTTACGCCGCCAAACGCTTTTTCATGATCTGGGTCAGCAAATATCTGGCCGTGCAGCGGCGAGTCCCACTGATATTCGCGCCGCAGACAATTGGTCCGTTCACTCGTCCCATCTATCGAAGGCTCGCCGGTTGGATCATGAACCGGGCAACGGCGGTGGTTGCGCGCGACCGCGCATCGCTCGATCTCACCCATCGACTTGCCCCCCGCGCCAACGCCAGTCTTGCAGCGGATGTGGCCTTTTCATTGCCGTTCGCGAGTCGCGCGACCGAACGCGGGTCGGTTTCGGCGCGCGCGCGGATCGGCATCAACGTGTCTGGTCTGCTGTTTTCTCAGGCTGAATCGGGCCAGAACCGCTTCGGTTTGTCTTATGATTATGCGGCGTTCATCAGGCAATTGCTGTCCAGCCTTGCGGTGCGCAGCGATGCCAAGGTTTTGCTGCTAACCCATGCCATCAGCGGCGGCGATGCGGGCGATGATGATGATGCGATTGCCGATCGCATGGCCGCCGAATTTCCCTTTGTAACTCGTGTGGCCAATTTCACTCACCCCAGTGAGGCCAAGAGTTTCATATCGTCGCTCGATTTTCTGGTTGCCAGCCGGATGCACGCCTGCATCGCTGCATTTTCGTCCGGCGTTCCGGTCATGCCCGTCGCCTACAGCCGCAAGTTCGAAGGAGTGTTCGGTCTACTCGGTTATCACTATCAAGTACCGGCCAACGGCATCGATGGCGCGACAGCCGTGGCGCGTATTCTGGCTGCATTCGACAATCGGCCGGCTCTTTCTGCCGAAATAGAAGAAGGCATGACCGAGGTTAACGCATTGCTGGAAAATTACAGGGCGCTGCTCAGGACGGAGATTGCCCGTGCGGCAGCGCTTTGAGATTATCCTGCGGTTTGGTCACCGAACCGTTCGCCCGTTCAGCAGTTCTAAGCTCGATTAAATCCAGCAACCACCATTGACTGGCCTCGATGGCGTCGATTGTTGCGGCGTCGAAACGCATTTTGAGCATGCGCCCGGGATTTCCGGCAATGATCGCATAGGCCGGGACATCGCGGGTGATGATGGAGCCTGCGCCGATGATGGCGCCGCGGCCGATATGCTTGCACCCAGGCAAGATCACGCTGTTGTGACCTACCCAGACATCATCCTCTATCACCAGCGGTAATGATTTGATGCGATCGTCTGCAATCACACCATGCCGCGCCTCATAGATCAGCGGGTGGGTGGTCAGGCCATCCATCGGGTGATTGGCATCGACCACCCGCACGCTGTTGCCGAACGAGCAATAGCGGCCAATGCGCAGCGGCCCTGGCATTCGCCAACGATCGAAACAGCCATAGCTATACATGCCGACATCGATCGCGAAATGTTCACGAAAATGCTTTCGCAAACTTTCGCTGTCCATCTGACGGTTCTTCCATCTCATCCATCTGAGCCTGAAAATTATCGATTGCAGCAATGGCATCAGCACGCACCAGATAAAATTCGAACCATGGTCACTTCATAGGCAGCACAGGTTCCGCTTCGCAAGCCAATGCGCCGATGCCACGACTTGTCGATGGTCGTGACAATATGGTTACGCCGCTTGTGCAGCATCGCCGATTGTTGCATATTAGGGCATCGTATAAGACAAGATCGAGGTAAGTCGTGGCGGCTGGACAATTTGTAACCAATGGCGGTTCGGCCAGCCGGATTGTCGGTCTGTTCGTTGCGGTAATCGCACTTTCAGCCTTTCTTCCGCATCGCGAGCGCGCGCTTTATTTCGTTTCGGGCGGCCCGGCGACCGGATTTGCCGGACAGGCGATTGCCGATGCAGTTTTCGCGGCACCCTTTGCCGGCCCGACATTCGGTGGTGTCGGTGGACCGATCGAGCCTGTTGTCGGTCGCCCGGCGGCACCTCGTTTCGTGCAGCGGATTGCGCCGCCTGCGCCGCCAGCCATTGTTATACCGATGACAAACGGACCGCAGCAACTCGCCGTTCTGGGCCAGCCCGCGCTTGGCGGTGTCGGCGGCCCGGTCGGTGGGCTTGCGCCTGCCGGTTTTGGCGGCGGCAACCCAACCCGGTTTGCAAGTCTCGACTCGCCGGGCGCAAGCGGCGGCAGTTCCGGCGGCGGCAGCATCGCCGGTCCGCCCCCCTCCGGCAGCACAGGCGGCACCGGATCGACAGGCAGCAGCGGCAGTAGCGGGGGCAGCACTTCCAGCAGCACGGGTGGCTCGACCTCTACCAGCAGCGGCGGCTCGACCTCAAGCAGCACGGGCGGAACCTCATCGACAAGCACCGGCGGCACAACTTCAACCAGTACCGGCGGCGATACAGGTAGTACTGGCGGAACGACTTCTACCAGCACCGGTGGAACCACATCGACAAGCACCGGCGGGACAACGTCCACTAGCACGGGCGGTACAACATCGACGAGCACCGGCGGCGACACCGGCAGCACGGGCGGAACGACTTCCAGCAGTACTGGCGGGACAACCTCCACCAGCACGGGTGGTACAACATCGACGAGCACCGGCGGCGATACCAGCAGCACGGGCGGAACGACGTCGACTAGCACTGGAGGGACGACATCAACGAGCACCGGTGGTTCGACTTCGACCAGCACGGGCGGTACGACGTCAACGAGCACCGGCGGCGATCCGTCTAGCAGCACGGGCGGTATAGGCAGTTCAGGCGGCAGCACTGGCGGTGTCGGACCGCCCGCAATTCCGGAACCGGGAACCTGGGCAATGATGATAGTAGGTTTCGGCTTTGTCGGCGCGATGCTGCGCCGGCGCAAAGCGCAGCCCCACCATTCTGTCGGCTGATGCGCTAAAAAGTGACGGCCCTGCGATTATGGCAGTGTCAGATTGTCGCCATTGAGTATGATCGGGCCCAGTTGTCCTAGGACGTCCTGACCGATGACGGAAATTGAGGCTGGCGAATCCAGCATCGCAAATTCAACCGCACCGACATCTCGCGACCCCACCTTTGCACTTTCGACCGTCGCAGTTTTGTAACGGCGATTGCCACCCAAAGTTTGCATGGTTCCCATTGTTCGGCGACTGATCCGCAAATCCGAAATGGCTTCGGCATCTGCACGCGACAGGATCGATTTACTGGCGCCGGTGTCGATAATCATTTGCACCGGTCGACCGTTGAGCAACACGGAGGCGTGGAACAATCCATCGTGGTGCCGGACGAGGCGGTTCGATCCGACGCTGCTATTCGCCGTTGTATCGACCATGTCGAACCCCGTGGCATACCCCGTGGTAATCGTCTCGGCGGTTGGCGCCGTCTTGCTAAGCGAAGTCCAGCCGATTGCTCCACCGGCCAGTGTTATCGGCGTCAAGGCCAGCAGGATCAATCGATCGAACACGCACTGTGGTTAGCAATTATCGGTAAAGGTGGCGTCGCGTGGTATCGTTAACCGGGCAGTCACCATTTGTGCTTTTCCGGCGGAAAAGCAGATGCAGGGCTGAACTAGGGTTGCAGGGCCAGCATTAAGAAACGGCTGTGCTTGCTAGCTTTCCATGCCCTTTATCAGCGTGCGCTCGCGGCGCCGCAGCCACAGGCCGAACAGCCCCGCAATAATCGCAAAAATCATGAACTCACCGATGACAACCAGCGCCGAACGGTCGGCTGATGCAGCAGACCGGAACAGTACAGCGCTGCGCCGGGCAGTCGGATAGCGCGCATTGACGTACATCTGCGCAACTTCGGGAGGCAGTGCATTGACTCTCAATAGCCCGGTCGCCTGTCGAGGAAGATTGCGGGCCTGCGGGCCCTCGATTTCGACAAACAGGTTTCGAACTTCTTCGCCCGTTTCGAGGCGTGTGCTGCCTACCGGGACATAATATAGCGTTGTCCGCCACAACAACAGATCTTCCGAATGGCGCGCCACCGGTCCGACTGCGCGCAGCCCCGCCAGGCGCATTGGCCCTGCTTGCAGCGTTGCCGGCCCACGCGAAAGATCGACGGCGACAACCTGACCCTTCATCGTCGGCTGCTGAACGTAGTTGAACAACGCCCCAAGGCCCATCAAGCCCGCGAAGCCCGCTGATACGAAAAGGAAATTTGCGGCGCTGGCCAGTCGCCGAATGTCACGGATCCTGGACTCGATCAGCACATTCTGTTTGCGGGCGCGGCGGCGTAGCCGAGCAAGCAGCATCCACAGACCTGCAAAGACGAGCAAAAGCACCGCTAATGTCAGCGTCGGAAAATAGCGTCCGAAACGGCCGAATTGCCACTCGGCCAGTCGCTCGACAATGCCCGAGTAAGTTGCCGCCTGAATCAGCAAAAATATGAACACGATGGCGCAGCCCACGAACAGCCAGCGGCTGGCGAACCTGTGACGATGGACCGGGCTATTGTCCGCCATTGCAACATTCATAGTCTTAAACCCCAATTGGGCATCAGCTAAAGCCGAATTG
>JANNMK010000041.1:0-10268 GCA_031397785.1 Sphingomonas sp.
GCTGACCACAGGACCTTCGTCCTCGGTGTTCGGAACCTCGTCGGGGATCACGAACATATTCTCGCGATATTTGCCCCAATGGCCCGATTGCTCCCACTGGCGCGCGTCCATCACCTGCGGCGTCTTGACCTCCTGATAGCCTGTGCCGTCGATGGCGCGGCGCATATAGGCCTCCAATTGCCGCCAGATGGTGAAGCCATTGGGGTGCCAGAACACGCTGCCATGCGCCTCCGCCTGCAAATGGAACAGGTCCATGTCCTGGCCGATCCGGCGGTGATCCCGCTTGGCCGCTTCCTCCAGTCGCATCAGGTGCGCATCGAGCTGCTTCTTGTTGAGCCAGCCGGTGCCGTAGATGCGGCTCAATTGCGCATTCTTCTGGTCGCCGCGCCAATAGGCCCCCGAAACCCGCATCAGTTTGAATGCCGCCGGATCGAGCTTGCCGGTCGACGCCAGATGCGGCCCACGGCACATGTCCATCCACTTGCCCGACCGGTAAACAGTTAGCTCTTCGCCATCCGGCAGTTCAGCCGCCCATTCCGCCTTGAAACTCTCTCCCGTTTCCTGCCAGCGCGCAATCAGGTCGGCACGGCTCCACACTTCGCGGCTGAGCGGCTGATCGGCGGCGATGATCCGGCGCATCTCTGCCTCGATCGCGGGCAGATCGTCGTCGGTAAACGGCCCGCGATCGGCCGTCGGAGCAAAGTCGTAATAGAAGCCGTCGTCGGTCGATGGCCCGAACGTGATCTGCGTGCCGGGAAACAGCGACTGGACCGCCTCGGCCAGGATATGCGCAAAATCATGGCGCGCGAGCGCGAGCGCGTCGCCCTCGTCGCGCGCTGTGATGAGGGCAAGCGTGGCATTGGCCACGAGGGGTCGAAAAATGTCGACCAGTTCGGCGCCATCGCCATAATCGACCCGTGCGGCAATCGCTGCCTTGGCCAGCCCGGGGCCGATCGCCGCTGCGATATCCCCCGGTGTCGTCCCCCGCGCAACGTCGCGAACGGAACCATCGGGCAGAGTGATGCGGATAGGGGCGCTGGCGTTCATGGCTGCGCGCATGACGGGGGAGAGGCGTGGGTGTCAAGAAAAAGGGGCGCCGCACGATCGCGGCGCCCCCATAGTGCGGCTTTGCTATCGCCAGATCAGGACGGCATCAGCACGGTATCGATGACATGGATCACACCGTTCGATGCGGGGACGTCGGTCGACGTCACCGTCGATGTACCGCCCTTGGCATCGGTCAGGATCACCGACGTGCCTTCGACCTTGGCGGTCAGGGTCCCGCCGTTGACCGTGGTCAGCGTAGCGGTGCCGCCGCCATCGGTGATCAGCTTGGTCAGGTCGGCGGCGGTCACGTTACCGGCGACGACATGATAGGTAAGGATACCCGAAAGCTGGTCCTTGCCCGCCGGGGCCATCAGCGTATCACGCGTTGCCTGCGGAATTTTGGCGAATGCTGCGTTGGTCGGCGCGAACACGGTGAACGGACCGGCGCCGCCCAGAGTGCCACCCAGATCGGCAGCAGTCACGGCGGATACCAGAGTCGAAAAATCGGGATTGCCCTGTGCCACGGCGACCACGGTGCCGGGGGCCTCGGCAGCGGGCGTTGCCATTTCATCGGTGACGGTTTCGGTTTCGGTAGCGGCTTCTTCGGTCGTGCCACCACAGGCCGACAGGGCGAGCGCGGCGGCGCTGGCTGCGGCAAGAAGGGAAATGCGCTTCATGGGGGATTTTTCCTTGAACAGTCACGCGGCACGATAGCCGCTGTCTGAACATAACTACAGCCAGCCGTCGATGCCCGCTCGATCCGGCGCAATTGAAACACGGTTCGGCGCGACTTTGCCCGCCAGCGATGATGGCAAAGGTCTCCGGAAGGCCGTTCGCCCGACCCCATATGGCCCTGCTGCCTGAAACGGCGACGACAGGGCCAACCGCATGGTCGGCAAAGAGCGCGGCACCCGGTATCGATTTCGCCATCGCTCCCACGCGCTCTCGCATCGGTGGTGCGTCGCTGCTATCCCGCCCGGCATGACGCGCAATCATCTCTATCTCGTCGACGGATCGGGCTATATCTTCCGGGCGTATCACCGTCTGCCGCCACTCACCAATCCCGCCGGCGTGCCGGTCGGCGCGGTCTATGGCTATACCGCGATGCTGTGGAAACTGGCTGACGGGCTCGACAAGGCAGCGGGGCCGACGCATCTTGCGGTCATCCTCGATCACTCGTCGCAATCGTTCCGCAACGCGATGTACGACCAGTATAAGGCGCACCGTCCCGACCCGCCCGAGGATCTGGTTCCGCAATTTCCGCTGATCCGCGATGCCACCCGCGCCTTTTCGCTGCCGTGCATCGAACTAGAAGGCTATGAGGCCGACGATCTGATCGCCAGCTACACCATTGCCGCAAGCGCCGCGGGGTGGGACGTCACCATCGTCAGCTCCGACAAGGATCTGATGCAGCTCGTCACCCCGCACCCCATAGACGGTGCGCCGCGGGTCGACATGCTCGATACGATGAAGAATATCCGGCTGGGGCGTGCAGCGGTCGAGGAAAAATTCGGCGTCGGGCCGGAACGGCTGGGCGATGTGCTGGCACTGATGGGCGATGCGGTCGACAATGTCCCGGGTATCCGCGGCATCGGCCCCAAGACCGCGACAAAGCTGATTGTCGAACATGGCGACCTCGAAGGCGCGCTGGCCGCCGCCACCACCATGAAACCCGGCAAATTGCGCGACAGCTTGATCGAGCAGGCCGATATGGCGCGATTGTCACGCAGGCTGGTCGAATTGTGCCGCGATTGCCCGCTGCCCGACAGTCTCGATTCGCTCAAACTCGACGGCATCCCGCAGGAGCCGTTGCGCGCCTTCCTGCTGGAGCATGGCTTCAAATCGATGGCGGCGCGGATCACCGGGGACGCAGGGGCGGTCAACGCCGGGACGTCGGCAGGCGCGGCGCGCGCCTCGCCGATGGGCGGCGGCGTGCTCGGCAACGACTGGCAACCCAAGGCGGCAGGCGCGCCTGCACCCGCAATTGCGGTCCTGCCGTCCCACCCGCCGATCGACCGTAGCAAATATGAAACCGTTACCACCCTCGCCGCGCTCGATCGCTGGATTGCCGAAGCCCGCGCCGTCGGCGTGCTCGCGGTCGATACCGAAACCGCCAGCCTCGATGCGATCACCGGCACGCTGGTCGGTATCTCGCTGTCCACCGCGCCGGGCAATGGCTGTTATATCCCGCTCGGCCATGGCGGACATGATCTGCTCAATGAACGCCCCGCACAGATCGCGCTCGAAATCGCGCTCGACGCGCTGCGCCCGCTGCTCGTCGACGATGCGGTGCTCAAAATCGGTCATAATCTCAAATATGATATGGCGGTGCTGGCCCAGCATGATGTGACCATCGCCCCGCTCGACGACACGCTGCTCCTGTCTTTCGCGCTCGACGCAGGCGCGCATGGCCATGGCATGGATGAACTGGCAAAGCTCCACCTCGACCATGACTGCATCGCCTTCAAGGACGTTTGCGGCACTGGCAAAAGCCAGATCAGCTTTGCCGAAGTCCCGCTCGACCGCGCCACCGGCTATGCCGCCGAGGATGCCGAGGTTACGCTGAGGCTTTGGCTGCTGCTGCGCCACCGGTTGTGGCAGGAAAGCTGCACCCGGGTCTACGAGATGGTCGACCGGCCCATCGTCCGCGCGGTCACGGCGATGGAGCGGCGCGGCATTTTGGTCGATTCGGCCGTGCTGGCCCGCCTGTCCGGTACCTTTGCTGCGGAAATGGCGCGGCTCGAAACCGTCATCCATGCCGAAGCCGGCGCGCCCTTCACGATCGGCAGCCCCAAACAGCTGGGCGAGATATTGTTCGACAGACTGGGCCTCAAGGGCGGGCGCAAGGGCAAGTCGGGCGACTGGTCGACCGACCAGAGCGAGCTCGAACGGCTGGAGCGCGACGGCGTGCCGATTGCGCGAATGATCCTCGAATGGCGGCAGGTCGCCAAGCTGAAATCGACCTATACCGATGCGCTGCAGGAACAGGTCAATGCCAGGACAGGCCGGGTCCACACCAGCTATTCCCTCGTCGGTGCCCAGACCGGCCGTTTGTCGTCGACCGATCCCAATCTCCAGAATATCCCGATACGCACCGAAACCGGCAGGCAGATCCGCGAAGCGTTCGTCGCCGCGCCGGGCAATGTGCTGATCGCCGCCGATTACAGCCAGATCGAATTGCGCCTTGCCGCGCACATGGCCGATGTCCCGCAGCTCAAGGAAGCGTTCGCCGACGGCGCAGACATCCACAGCCGCACCGCCATCGAATTGTTCGGCGAAGTCAATCGCGATACCCGCGCCAAGGCCAAGACTGTCAATTTCGCCATCCTCTACGGCATTTCGCGCTGGGGGCTTGCCGCAAGGCTGGAAATACCGGCCGACGAAGCGCAGGCGATCATCAGCCGCTATTTCGAACGCTTTCCGGGTATCAGCGATTATATGCAGCGCACGCTGGAGGATGCCCGCACCAGGGGGTTCACCGAAACCCTGTTCGGGCGGCGCACCTGGTTTCCGCGGATCAACAGCAAGAATCAGAATGAACGCGCAGGCAGCGAACGCGCCGCGATCAACGCACCGATCCAGGGAACCAGCGCCGATATCATCAAACGGGCGATGGCACGGATGGACGATGCGCTGGCCGATGCCGGCTTGGGCGACGTGCAGATGCTGCTCCAGGTGCATGACGAACTGGTGTTCGAAGCCCCCGAGGCGCTGGTCGAGGCCGCGATCCCCGTGATCCGCGGCGTGATGACAACCGCAGCCCAGCCTGTCCTCACCCTGTCGGTCCCGCTCGATGTCGACGTCGGCACCGGGGCGAGCTGGGGGTCGGCACATTAACAGCGACGCGGGACAGATGGGCAGTGCGCGGACGCCAGGCAGCACGCGGGCGGGGGGCGATGCGCACGTGGCGGCCGGCGTGATCCTTGCGCTGGCCGCCCTTTATCTGGCCGTTTTTCGGTTGACCGGCAGCGAGGCGTCATGGCTGCGCGATACGCTGCTGGCGCTCGCCAACGCAGCACCGGCGGTGCTGCTGGGCTGGGCTGTCGCGGCGGCTGCCGTTCCCTCCGGTATGACGCTTGCCATGCCATGGCGGGTTGCCGTCTGGATCGCCATTGTCGCGCTTTACGCCATCGCCACCTATCTGGTCACCGTCCTGCTGCTCGCGCTGCTCGGCGATGTCGGCGCCGAAGGTGTGTTCGTGCGGTTTTTCACCGGACCGGCGCTGACCTGGCAATTGTTCCAGGGGGTGGCCTATGGCGTGGTCGCCCTGCTGACCGGTTTGCTGCAGCAGGCCCGGCGCGAAACCGCGCTAACCCTGGCCCGGGGTGCGGCGGCAATGGCCGCCGCATCGGCGTCGGCCGCTCCGCCCGATCGCTGGCTGATCCGCACCGACGAAGGCATTGTCCCGGTGGAACCGGAGTCCATCATCCACATCCGTGCCGCCGACGATTATTGCGAACTGATTTTGCCAGTCGGTCGGCATCTGGCGCGGATGACCATCGGCGACTGTGAAAACCGTTTGTCGGCGCATGGCTTCATGCGCGTCCACCGCTCGCATCTGGTCAATCTTGCCCGGCTGGTATCGGCCGAATCGGCGGGCAACGGTCGGCTGCAATTGTTGCTCAGCAACGGCGATCGGGTGGTCACCAGCCGCGCCGGGGCGCAGGGGGTTCGGGCCCGCGCCGTCTAGCGGCCGTCCGTTGACCGTGGCAGGTGTCGATTGACCGCCGCAACTGCCATCCCGCTGAATAAACAAAGCCGAGCAAATGTTGTGCGCCACCAGCGTTCGGCAGGCCCCGTCCGGTCTGACCTTGCTGGAAAGTCCCGCCCATGCCTCGCCCGCTAATGTTTCGCTCGCTTTGCCTGTCGCTGTTGGCCTGCACCACGCCGACACTTACGGTCGGCGTTCTCGCCGCCACACCGGCTGTCGCCCAATCCGCCGCACGGTCCGCCACCGAGCCGGCCGCTGGCCCGGCTGCCCCCAACGCAAACGCAGATGCAGACGCCGACATCCGCATCGACAGCGCCGACAGCTATTTTCTGGGGCAGACGCCCGCAATCGCGATATCCGGCCTCGCCCCCGGTGCCGTCGCTCGCGTTCATATGCTGCGGACGGTCACCATATGGGATGCAGACGGGTTCGGCGGCTGGCGTCCCGATCCCAGATTGATGCACGGCTGGGGCGAATATCGCGCCGACGCGTCCGGGCGCATCGCGCTTGCCACCGCGCATCCCACGGCGGGATCGACCTTGGCCAGCGGCCCGGCGAGTCTTCTGTGGTCGGCCTTCAGGGCGGGCGATCCGGCGCTGGCCGCTGTCGCCTTTGCCGCTGCCGGGCCTGCTGCAAGCGACGCCGCACTGGTCAGAGTGCGGGTCACGCAGGGCGATGCCATCGTTGCCGAACGCGAATTCCGGTTGGGCGCGGAGCGACCCGACATGACCCGTGTCGAAATCATCTCGCCGGGGCTGGTCGGCGTGTTTGCCGCACCCGCTGGCGCGCGCGGCTTGCCGACGATCATTCATCTGCATGGCAGCGAAGGCGGCAGCATCGCCAAAGCGCGCAGCGACGCCCAGCGCTACGCGGAACAGGGGTTCGCTACGCTGGCGCTGGCCTATTTCGCCTGGCCGTTCGAGGGCGAGGGGCTCGGGCTGCCGGACGAGCATCGCAACATCCCGGTCGAATTGCTGGACCGCGCGCGCGCATGGCTGGCGGCGCGCAGCGAAGCCGATGTGTCGCGCATCGCGCTGGTCGGCAACAGCAAGGGCGGCGAGTTCGCCATGCTGGGGGCCGCAGTCTACCCGTGGGTGCGCGCCGCGGTCGGATGCGTGCCGAGCGATGTCGTCTGGGAAGGCTATGGGGCGGTCGCTTTCGATGGCGGCAATGCGCGCAATGTGCCCGCAGCCGGAACCTATTCCTCCTGGTCGCTGGCCGGACAGGCGCTGCCTTATATCCCGACCTTTGCCGACCGGCCCTACATCGGCGACACCGTCGGCTTCATCGACAATAGCGACCGGTACGACCGGGCGCGCGCCTTGCAGCCTGACGCGGGAATGGCGGCACGCATCCCTATCGAGCGGACCGCAGCGCGGCTTTACCTGATCGGCGGCGACCGCGACCGGACATGGGCATCGGGCTCGATGGTCCGCAGTCTCGCCAACGCGATGGCGGCGGCGGGGCGCGGGGCGCAGGTCGAAACGCTGATCGATCCGGTCGGCGGCCATAGCCTGTGCGGCGACGGCCTGTTCCCGCACCGCGCCTATCAGGTGCAGTCGGCCGACCGGTTCGCACCGCTGATCGATGCGCAAGGGGCGAGCGAAGTGGCGGCCCATGATGGCAAGATCGCGTTCCTGCGCCGCGCCCTCGAATGACGGCTGGCCCGCAATCGCGCTCACCGTCCACCGCTGCGCGATTGAACCCGTCGGCCCTAGCCGCTAACGCCCGTCGCCAAACAGGTTCAGGAGAATTTCCGGTGAGCGACAGCAAGCACGACAATGGCAATGCCCTCCAGACCGAAATTTCGGTGATGCGGCGGATGTTTGCCCGGAGAGAGGCGCTGGGGCTGATGACCATGGCGAGCACCGCCGCGCTGTTGTCGGCCTGCGGCGATTCGGGCGGCAGCACGCCAACCCCGGCTCCGACACCGACCCCGACCCCCACGCCCACCCCGACGCCGACGCCAACCCCGACGCCCACGCCGACCTGCTCGGTCACCGTCGCCGAAGTCGCCGGCCCCTTCCCTGCCGATGGCAGCAATGTCGCGCCCGGTCTCACCTCCAACATCCTCACCCAGACAGGCGTGGTCCGGGCCGATGTGCGCGCCAGCTTCATCACATCGACCGCGGTGACGCCGGGCGTCGCTGCGGCACTCACATTGACACTGGTCAACACCAATGCGGCCTGCGCGCCGCTGGCCGGCTATGCCGTCTATCTCTGGTCGGCGAATGCACAGGGGCAATTCTCGCTTTACGATGCGCCTGCCGAAACCTGGCTGCGCGGCGTCCAGGTTACCAACGCGCAGGGTCAGGTCACCTTCACGACCATTGTTCCGGGCGTCGACGGCACCCGCTATCCGCATTATCATATAGAGGTTTTCCCGACCGCAGCGGCGGCCACCGCAGGCCAGTTTGCGGTGCTGACCACCCAGCTTATCGTGCCCGCCACCGTCGCGCAGGCAACCTATACCGATCCGACCAACTATGCCGGGCAGGCGACAAAATTCGCGGCCGTCTCGCTCGCTACGGATCCGGTATTCGGCAACAACAGTGTGGCGGAAAACACGGCGCTGACCCCCTCGTTCAATGGCGGCACCGGAACCGGCTTTACCGCCGTGGCGACAATAGGTCTTGCCCGGTAATGCTGGCCGGTTAATCTGTGCCGCACGACAACGGGGGCGACATGGCGACTATGCGGCTGTTGCAGGGACGGATGCTGGTTGCGTCGGCATTGCTGCCGTTGCTGATCGCAGGCTGCGCGGTGGGGGTCACCAGAACGCCGGGCATGAACCTGTTTGCCAGCGGCGATCATGCCGCTGCCATTCCGTTGCTCGAACAGGAAGTCGCATCCGGTAAGGTCAGCGCCCGCTATTCGCTCGGCCTCGCCTATCGCGATGGCACGGGCGTCACCGCTGACCCGCAAAAGGGAGAGATATTGCTGACCGGCGCTGCCATCGGCGGCGATCCCCGCGCAGTCGAGGAAATCCGCCGGATGCTCGATAGCGACACCCGCTGTCCCGCCGATCGCGAATTGCACAACCTCTGGGGCGGGGTCGGCCTGATGAACCGCAACCTTATCACCGGCGTCGTCGAACTCAACACTGCTCCTCCGAACGCGCTGATGCGGATGGCCGAAATCTACCGGCAACCCTGCCCCGGTCGTCCGGTTCAGGAAGAAGCCGCCAAGACATTGCGCGGCCTCGCCGGTGGCCCGCGCCATATCTGGATTTACGTCCCCGGCTGAAAACCCGCCGCACCTGCGCGGCGCTACCCCCGCTTGCGCGCCTGGGCATAAGTGCCGAGCAGCCGGACGCTGTTGCAATGGTAGCGCAGCTCATCGAGCGCGCGGTCGACCGCCGCGTCGCCCGGCGCGCCTTCGATATCGGCATAGAATTTCGACGCCGCGAAGCTGCCGCCGACCTGGTAGCTTTCGAGCTTGGTCATGTTGACGCCATTGGTCGCGAACCCGCCGAGCGCCTTGTACAGCGCCGCCGGGATATTTTTCACTTCGAACACGAATGTCGTCATCATTATGGTTCCGCCCGGCGGCGCAATCGGCTGCTTGGCGACGATCACGAAGCGGGTCATATTATGATCGGCATCCTCGATGCCGCTTTCGTGCAGCGTCAGGCCATAAAGACCGGCGGCGAGCGGCGGGGCGATCGCGGCCAGCCCTGCTTCGTCCGAATCGGCCACCCACGCTGCCGCTCCTGCGGTGTCGCTGTGCGCCACCGGCGCTATCCCATTGGCGCGCAGCCAGTGACGGCACTGGCCCAGGGCCTGGGCATGGCTCATCGCCCGGGTCGCAGGGCCCAGATTGCGGCTCATCAGGGCAAAGCGGATCCGCAAAAAATGTTCGCCAACAATCGCAAGGCCCGATTCGGGCAGCAGGAAATGAATGTCCGCAACCCGCCCGTGCAGCGAATTTTCGATCGGAATCATCGCCCGTGCCGCCGCGCCGGATTGCACCGCATCGATCGCATCTTCAAAACTGTAGCAAGGCAGAGGCAGGGCAGCGGCGTCATATTCGCGCACCGCAATATCGCTGTTGGCCCCGGGCGCACCCTGAAACGCCATTGCCCGCGTGCGATCGGTCAGGGCGGCGGCAGTCATGGCATCGACCAGAGTTTGCGCCGAAGGGGAATAGCTGCTCATCACCGGCGCGATTAGGCGGTGGCGAAAGATGGCACAAGCCCGCGCTTGCGCAGGCCCGCGCCCGCCATTATGTGCACCGCAGTTTCCAATTGCTCCACGGGTTCGCCCGCGGGAGCAGGCACGCAAAGAGATGGCTTTCGCAGTTATGGACGACCGCAACAACACGATCATGGGCTGGATGTTGGGCGCGGGCATCGTCGCGCTGGGGCTTGGCAGCCTGACCGGTCATATCTGGCGCCCGCATGAAACCGAAAAAATGGGCTATGCAGTCGAAGGGGCAGCACCCGCCGGCGGAGCGGTTGCCGGTCCGGCAATCGAAACATTGTTGCAGACGGCGGACGCCGCAAAGGGAG